>JAUXIB010000056.1 GCA_030621225.1 candidate division FCPU426 bacterium | reverse complement strand
CCGCTTATGATCTCCCGCAACTTTCCCACCTGCTCCGGCAACTCCCCTTCCACCATCTCACCGCGGCCTCGCTGCTCCGGCGAAAAAACCTTGATCACCTTGGTCGGCGAACCGGTCAGACCGATGCGGCTGTCCATGGTGTCAAGATCAGCGGCCCCCCAGGTCTTTATCTCCGCCTTCTTAGCCCGCATCCGCCCCTTTAAAGAAGCGATGCGCGGCTCATTTATTTCCTTAACCACCGTGATCAAAGCCGGCAGTCTACTAATTATCACCTCATGGTCCTCCTCCAGCAACCTCTGAACCTTTATCTTCCGCTGCTCCAGCTCCTCGATCTTACTGACAAAAGTAATGAACGGGATGCGTAATTTCTCAGCAATGCCAGGGCCCACCTGCGCTGTGTCCCCGTCCATAGCCTGCTTGCCGCAGAGGATCAGGCCAAAATCGCCCATCTTCTCGATGGCCTTAGCGATGGTATATGAAGTAGCCAGCGTGTCCGAGCCGGCAAAGGCCCGGTCCGACACCAAGATCCCATCATCACAGCCCAAGGATATGGCTTCCCGCAGCGCTTCTTCCGCCTGCGGCGGGCCCATAGTAATTACCGTAACCTTACTCTCATCCGCCAGACGTTCCTTTATCCTCACCGCCTCTTCTATCGCATAAGTATCGAACGGATTGATCACGGCCTCAACACCGGAACGCATCAGGGTATAGGTCTCCGGGTCGATCTTCACCTCGTTACTGCCGGGTACTTGCTTTATGGATACAATGATGTGCATTGTCTGCTCTCCAGTAAATTCAGTTGCTCGTTGCTAGTTGCTAGCCTGCCCAATATAGCTCAAAGAGCGAAGTGGGGTCGCTTGCGCCTCATACCTTTGCCTTCGCCCTGTCTCCGTTTCGCCGGTTCGACCTCGACCAGCTCCCGCTCACTTCTTGGCCGACTGCCCCGCTTCCTTGATCAAGCCCAGCGCGATCTCGTTGCGCTGGATCTGGTTAGTACCCTCATAGATCTGGGTGATCTTGGCATCGCGCATCATTTTTTCTACGGGATACTCCTTCATATAACCATACCCGCCAAGAACCTGTACCGCGTCCACCGTCACCCGCATCGCCACGTCCGAGCAATACATCTTGACCATCGCCGACTCCTTGGCGAAATTCTTGACGCCGGAATCCATCATCCGGCAGGTGGAATAAAGCAGGCCGCGCGCTGCCTCCACCTCAGTAGCCATGTTAGCCAGCATATGCCCTACCGCCTGCATCGAAGCGATCGGTTTACCGAACTGCATCCTGGTACGGGCGTAATTGATCGCCTCAGCCAGAGCGCCAGCGGCAATACCCAACGCCTGAGCGCCGACCCCGGGGCGGGAATAATTAAAGGTATTTATCGCCACGATCAGTCCCATACCCTCACGGGAAAGCAGGTTCTCCGCCGGGACCTTGCAGTCACGAAAGATCAATTCCCGCGTAGCGCTGGCCCGGATACCCAACTTGTCCTCTTTCTTACCAAAATCGAATCCTTCCGTTCCCTTTTCCACGATAAAAGCGCTAATACCACGGCTGCCCCTGGTCTTGTCGGTAACCGCGAATACCGTATACGTCTCGGCTTCACCGCCGTTGGTTATCCACTGCTTGGTACCGTTGAGGATGTAATGGTCGCCGTCTTTCCTGGCGCTGGTCTTCAAAGCCCCGGCATCCGATCCCGCCTCGGCTTCCGTGACGGCAAAGGCGGCGATTTTCTTGCCGGTGGCGATATCAGGCAAATACCTCTTTTTCTGTTCCTCGTTCGCGAATAGCAGGATCGGATAAGTACCAAGCGCGGTAGCGGCCATGGCCAGAGCGATGCCGCCGCACACCTTGGAAATCTCCTCCACTGCCAGGCAAAGCTCAAGCGCCCCCCCACCCATGCCGCCGTATTCCTCGCCGATATAAAGACCGCAAATGTCGGCCGCAGCCATGTCATCTATGATCTGCCGCGGAAACTCGTTCTTCTCATCGTATTCCGCCCGGATGGGAAGTATCTTATCACGCGCCAGTTCACGACAAGTCTCGACTATCATTTTTTGTTCTTCCGTCAACAGATAATCCATCATAGTTCAAATCCTCCTTGGTGTTTATTATTCATCTATTATCATACTAGCGACTCATGTCCGCCGTCATGTCAGCCATAGCACCGAAGGGACGAAGGCTGAAGCGACAGCAGTTAACTCCCCCTCACCCGCAGCGTCTCCGACAATAACTCCAACGTACCGCGTTCACGGGCGTCCTTTATCTCCTCCACCCGTTTAGCGGCCTTTTCCAGCCAGTACCCCTTCTCCATCGCCAGCACTCCCTGATAAGCAGCCTCCGCCTCGTCCCAGTGTCCAAGATACTCGTGGCAAAGGGCCATATAATACTTAGCGAAATCAACCCGGAACTTAGTGCCGGTATCCATTATATACTGCCCGTAAAACTCAATAGCCTTTGCCCATTCCTTTTGCTCACGGTAGCAGTCCCCCAACTGATAAACGGCCCTGCTGGTAAGCTCGTCCACGCCCCACTTCTCAACCACCTCCTCGTATTCCTGGGTGGCCGATTTAATATCCTTCTCCTGAAAGAAAAAAATATCCCCCAGACGCATCTTCGCGTGCAAAGCCAGTTTGCTATCCGCAAACTTCTTCACCACCTCCTGAAAACCATCACGCGCCTGCGTATAACGCTGGTGCCCATATTCATAGTCGGCACGCAGGTAAATATCTAGAGCGTCCTTATCCTTAAGGTTCTCCTTGATCACCTTGTTCTGATCCTGGCAATACTGGGCATATTTACTGCCGGGAAAACTCTCGCTAAAATTACCGTAATACGGCAACGCTTTATCCGGCTGGTGCAAATCCAGACAATAAAGACTGCATATGCGCAATTGCGCCTCATCGGCATTAAAATATTCGCCGAGGATTTCCGCCTTGCTCCGCTTGGAATAGTTAGAGGTAAAATAAGAGCGGATTAACTGCTGAAACACGGTCACCGCCTTATTCACATACTCTTCACCCATGCCCTTGTTCTGAAAATAAAACTCGGCGATTAACCAAAAAGCGACAAAAAATAACTCACTACGGTCTTTCGCACTAAGCGCGTACTCATAATACTCCCGCGCCGAAGCGCCGGGCTCCGATGGTTTCGGCTCCTCAATAGCCGGCAGCATTTTAGCCTTCAGCCGTTTTTCCACTATGGCCACAAGGTTTTTCTGCTCCGCCTGGCTCCTAGCCTCTTCTTTCTTGGCTTTTATCTTCTTAAAAAAATCCATAAGGGAGCATTATATACGCAGCATCGCATCTATGTCAAATGATTATTGGCGTCCACCGTTTAATGTCACGCGTCACGTGTCCGGTGTACCGTGTCCTTTTTCATAATTCATAACTCAGAATTCATAACTCAATTTATACGCAGAACAGTCTGCTCACGAGCTACAAGCTACGAGTTACGAGATACGAACGATTGCCTACTTAATAATATACCCCCTGCCACCACACGTCTGACAGGTCTCGGTTAACGCCGTAGCCAATCCGCGCCGCACCCTCTTGCGTGTCATTTCCACCAACCCCAAGCGCGAAACGGGATATATCTTTGTACGCGACTTGTCCGCGCGGCAAGCCTCGCGCAGTCTATTAAGCACCCGCTCCTGGTCCCGGCGGTGATCCATATCTATGAAATCTATTACTACAATACCTCCGATATCCCGCAGTCTTAACTGCCGGGCCACCTCCGCGGCCGCGTCCAGATTCGTGGTCAGTATCGCCTGGCGCATGCCGCTGGCAGAGGTGAACTTCCCGGTATTAACATCGATCGCCACCAGCGCCTCGGTCTGATTGATGACGATAAAACCGCCTGATTTGAGCTTGACCTTCTCCCGCAGCGCCTTTTCTATCTCCTCGCTCACGCCGTAATGCTTAAAGATGGGCTCCTGCTTATCATACAAATGCAATTTATCCAACAAGCGTTGGTCCGTCTTCTTGAAGACATTCCGCAACTTATCCATCATCCGCCGAGAATTAGTAACCACCCTGTCAACCGGCAGACCCGATTGATCGCGGATAAGTCTCAGCAACATATCATCATCCTGGTGGAGCATTTTAGGCCCCGTGCCCTCCCCGGCCCTCTTATTTACGTCCTGCCAAACCGCCAGTAGATTTTCAACCTCCTGGCGAAAGTCTTTCTCATTCTGTCCCTCACCGGCCGTACGCACGATAAGACCGACGCCCTTCGGTTTCACCTTACGCGCCAGATCGCGCAAACGCTTCCTCTCCGCGTCACTCTTTATCTGCTGGGAGACCCCCATCTTATCCTCACGGGGCATCAGCACCAAAAACTTTCCCGGTAAAGCGATATGACTGGTCAAGCGGGGCCCTTTACTGCCAAGCGCCTCCTTGGCCACCTGCACTGTCATGTTCTGGCCTTCCTTGAGCAGGTCCTGGATCACCGGCAGCTTTTCCCGCCGCCTGCGGCGAGGTCTTCGCCGCCGAGGTTTCTCCTGCTTGATCTCAGGCTGCTGTTTGCCGCGCCCCAGGGCGAAATTCACCAAACGGCCAAGCAGTCCTTCGCTCTCTTTCTCGGCGTCATCGCCGTCACCATCACCGTTTTCTTCAACAGCGTCATCCGCCTCGATCATTTCCGCCCCATCCTCTATCCGCTCACCGCGTAACTTAAACATACGGTCATACACTTCCGGGTCTTCAACAATATCGGCCACGTGCAAAAATCCGTTCTTGCCTCTTCCCAGATCAATGAAAGCCGCTTGCATGCTCGGCATCACCGAACGGACCACGCCCCGAAAAACGGCGCCGACAATGGTCCTTTCTCCCGTTCGCTCCATGATCAGTTCCACCAGGCTGCCGTCTTCTTTTATCGCGGCCCTCAACTGACCTTTTTCCTCATTTAAAATCATCTCTCGTCGCATTGTTTACCTCAGTTTTGTTTTATCTAATAATTACTCGCCACATTATTGTGGCTAAAGTCTTTTTCACCACGACGACACGACGTTTTTCCTTTCAAACACCAACGCGCACCGTAACGGCTAACGTCCTTTTCACCACGACGACACGACGTTTTTCTTTCAAACACCAACGCGCACCGTAACAGCTCACGTCCTTTTCACCACGACGTCACGACGTTCTCTTTTTCCAAACACCGGCATCGTACCGTAGCAGTCAAAGTCTTTTTTACCACAGAGCCATCCTCCTACGCCCCCATGTCTTCCTGTCGGAAGACAGGAACGGGGGCTACGGCGAGACAAGCAACGCTATTGCCTGTCATTCCCGCAAAAGCATGTCCCAGCGAAAGCGGGGACGGGAATCCAATTCAATCTGGACACCCGCCTTCGCGGGTGTGACAAGACGACTATTTTTATCGCCTTGTGCCGTTATCCAAAAAGAATCCTTTTAAGCCGTTCCTTTGTGAACTTTGTGACTTTGTGGTTAAAGCCGTTAATCTAAACTACTTCCCCGCCGCCATTAAGATCTTCTCCCCCCGCACGTTAAACAATCCCGTGCGAAGCACCCTACCGATCTCAACGCCCTGCTCCTTGAATATCTCCCGCGCGATATCCTCAGGTTTCAGCGAACCGTCCTGACGCACCTTCATGCGCAAGCGCAGCACTTGGTCGCCGTTTTCGGCCTTGAGTCTCATCTCGGCGATATGCTGCATGGCGTCGCGCTCCACTCTACCGCGCTTCGTTTGCTTAGCCACAGGCAGTTCCTTCGCGCTCTCCGCTTTGGCCAGTGCGTCGCGCAACGCTTCGCCGCCGCCGCAAAGCTGAATGTCATATTCCGCAAAGCGGACCAGGCTCGCCAGCGAAGGCACCCCGGGAGGCATCAAACGAGCTGCCTCTATCCTCAACCCCTCGGGCAGGCAAGCATTCATCCGCTCTTGAAAATCACCCGGCGACATTCGCTCGACCAACTGAAAATCCATCAACTCAGCTAAATTCTCGTGACCGGTAGAAGTAGCCAGCGAAAAAGATATCCTGGGATGCGGATGAAACCCCTGAGAATACCGCAATTTCACTCCGGCCCTTCTCGTGCCGCGGGTGAAAACCGTTGGCAGGTAAGTATGCGGAATAAAGCGAGCCGATCCACGCCTGCTATAGTTACAGCGCATCGTCCAATCCGGACCGCTCGACGCCACCGCCTTTTTCCTTGAAACGATCAACCTCTCGCTTGCCGTTTTCCGCTCCCCGGGCTCATGAGCCCAGCTAGGATCCAAGCCGCAATCCAAACAACCCGTACGGCAATCCGCCGTTGGCTCCTCCCGTACAGCCCGTTCATTTTCCTGCCGCAAAAACTCCTGGCTGACACCGCAGCTAATATGCTGCCAGGGGAGCGGTTCATCGGGCTGCCGCGCACGCGTATATTCCTCCATCTTCATTCCCGTGTCCGCGAAAGCCTGCTGCCATTTCTCGTAGGAAAAAAACTCACTCCAGCCATCATAAAAACACCCCGAGCGCCTGGCCTGCTCTAGTACCTCACCCAGCCGCCTGTCACCCCGGGCAAAGACCCCCTCCAGATAGCTCATTTCTACCTTCTGGGAACCGACCTTGGCCGGCAAGGCACGCCGCATTCTTTCCATACGGGCTAAGCCCTCTACCGGCTCTAGTTGCTCGACCCACTGAAAGGGAGTATGGGCCTTGGGCACAAAGAAAGACAGACCCACATTCAGACGCACACGTTTGGCGGCGCCGCGCGTCCGTTTAACCAGGGAGATGATCTCTGCCAAATCCTCCTCTCGCTCCCCGGGCAGCCCGATCATAAAATACAGCTTCATCGTGCGCCAGCCGGCCGCGGCCGCGTCGGCGGCTATCTTTGGCAACAGTGTTTCGTCAAAGTCCTTGTTTATCACCCGGCGCATCCTCGCTCCCGCCTCCGGCGCGAAGGTCAGGCCGCCCCGCCGCCGACCGGAAAAAAACCGCGCCACCTCAAAAGAGGTCTGGTCGATCCGCAACGAAGGCAGGGAGAAACACACGTTTGACAGCTCGCGCTCCGCCATCAGGCTCTGCGCCAGTTGGGGCAAGGCACTATAGTCGCCGGTGGAAAGCGAAGAGAGCGACAGCTCTTCCTGGCCGCTAAAAGCCACGCTTTCCCGCGCCAGCTTCAACAAGCTGGAGGCCTGGCGTTCACGCACCGGACGATAGATATACCCCGCCTGGCAAAAACGGCATCCCCGCGTACAACCGCGGAACACCTCCAGGGAAAGACGGTCGTGTATCGCCGGCATATTCGCCACCACCTGCCGGCGCGGATAAAACGCCTCTTCCAGACTGGGAATACTCTGTCGTTCTATCTTATCCGGCGCTTCCCGGCGCAGCTTCTCCAGTGACAGAAAACGCCCATCCTCCGCGTACTGCGCGCGATAATAGGCGGGAACATACACGCCCGGCAAAGCGGCAAGGGCTGCCAGCTTTTCGCCACGCTTGGCCCCCGCCTTCTTTTGCATAACGGCCATTATCTGCAACACAGCCTGCTCCGCCTCGCCAATAAAGAAACAATCAAAGAAATCCGCCAGCGGTTCCGGATTAAGCGCGCAGGGACCACCGCCAATGACCAGGGGGTCATCCTCGCCGCGTTCCGCGGCACGGGTGGGGATCTCGGAAAGCTCCAGCATCTGCAAAATATTGGTATAAGTCAGCTCGTACTGCAGCGAGAAGCCGACCAGGTCGAATTCCTTGAGCGGCCGGCGGCTCTCCAGGCTAAAGAGCGGCACCTGCTCACGGCGCAGTTCTTCCGCCATGTCCGGCCAGGGACAAAAGACCCGCTCCGCGGCGTAAGTATGCTCGCGATTGACGATGCCGTAGAGTATCTGAAAACCAAGATAGGACATCCCCACTTCGTAGACATCGGGAAAAGCCAGCGCCAAGCGCACCTTCACTTCGCTGTTATCCTTACGCACGGCATTCCATTCGCCCCCCGCATAACGCGCCGGCGCGCGAACCCGCCCGATTATCTGCTCTATTTTGTCTTTATAATTCATTCCGTCCACTGTTTTCATAATTCATAACTCAGAATTCATAATTCAGAACTGCCCCCACAGCCCATTCCGCCGCTACCGCCGATGATTCCACTCATCATTCCCATATCTTTCCCGCGCCAGTTCGTCAGTCCTTTGCAGCACCTCCCGGGTCGGCTCAATGTTTTCGCCGTTACCAAACCAGCGCCGCGCCCGCGCCGCCAACTCAGTCCCCGTCAGCTTGACGCCGCATTCCTCCAGGCTGGTCATAAAATCAGCGTGTTGCCGATCGCGCCGGTAATCCGGCTGCCGCTTTGGCTGCGCCAGATATCTTTCCGCCATACTCACGAGCGGTTCGATGATCAGCGACGCCTGGTAAAGCAGTCCCGCGCTCACCCGCCAAATGGCGCTGCCCACCAGTTTGCGCCCGCCGCAAGCGATATCGGCCGGAGCGTGAAAGCTGGCCGCCACAGCCAACGACTCAAGCAAACCCAATACCAACTGAGCCATATATTCCTGAGCGCGCCGCATCCCACCTAATTTATCGGCCGCATCCGCGGGCAGATAGAAAGATACGTTCTGCACCTCCGGCCCCTGCACTACGCTGCCGCCGCCGCTGCGCCGACGGACTAGCCTGACCCCATCGGCCTCGCACGCCCCCGTCACCACCTCTTCGCGAACCCTCCCGGCAAAACCCAGCGCGATCGCTCGTTCCTCCACCCGCCAAGTCCTGAACATCGGACGCCGTAAAAAGCCCACCGTCATCACCGCCTCGTCAAAAGCGAGGTTAGCCGCCAAACTATCAGCACAGTAGGCAATGTCTACGCACCTGTGTTTCCACGTGTCCTGCCGTTTTACGAGAGACGAGCAACCAGCAACCAGCAACTGCTTTGTCGTCATTTCTTCCTCGTCCATTCCCCTGCTGACGTTTCCACCCACCAGCCCGCCTTAGTTTCCTCGCGACGTTTTTTAGCGAATGCCTCCCGCACGGACGGCATATCATCGTCGTTAAGATTAAGGTTCTGGGAAATAATACCTTGCATGATCACCCGCCGCGCTTCGTTTTCCTTTTGCACCAGTTCCCGCCTGAACTTAACGTCCTGCTTCGTATCACGCGAACAACCTTCCTGCCGTTCCGCAAGCAACCCCTGGCTGGTCTCTCCCAGGCAGCCCGTTTCCATCAGCTCAGCGACGTCATCAGCGTAGTATTTACGGCTGTTCATCGCCTGGAACACCTGCCGCTCTGAGACAGAGTGCTTCATCAGCTCCTTATTTCCCTCTTCGCCGCGCACCGAGGCGACCATCCAGGCCTGCTCCTCCAAAGCCGAGTAAGTCCCCGTTATCTGGTTCTCCAACTGCGTCTTGGTGTCGACCACAGTGACCTTAACCCCAACCTTGGGGCTACATCCTGCCAGCGTCAGTAGCACTGCCAACGTAATAATTTTTTTCATCGTTCCCCTCCTTTTTTCAATACCACTCTTGGTGAAAAGTGAAAAGTGAATAGTGAATAGCAACTGATAACTAGAGCTTCTTCATAAGGCTCCGCAGCATCCGTTGCTCACTCCCAAGTTTCTCCAGCATATCCTCTTTTTTGTCAGCCGTAAAATAACTTTCCCCGTATGCGATCTCGACCTGCGTCTCCATCTCAGCGCAAGAACCAAGTGAGATCCCAAGAAAACGACGATAATCTTTATTCCGCTGCGCGCGAATACCACGAGCATAAGCTCGTGGAGGAAGCGTTATATATATATATCGTCCGCTTTAGCGGACGCACATATCGGGACAAGAATACCGCGGACGTTAGCCCGAGGATTCTTATTTGAATCCTTGTTAAATCCTTCGGCAATATTAGAAGGAACAGATCTCGCCGATCGTCTTATCTCTACCACCAATCCGTACCTCTCCTCCTTAGGGAACTCCTTTGTCACACGATAAACTTCACGCACGATAGCCATGCCCAACTGCCAAACCTCTAGATCCCTAAAGTTCCTTATCTTGACTTTCCGCTTAAACGCATCCACATTCATCCCCCATTCACCATTCACCATTCACTAATCACCATTCACCATCTACCATTCCCCCTCCCCCATTCACTTTCCACCAGCCGGTACCTTCATCGCCGCTTTGACCAGCGGCTTCATCGGCATACGAATACTTGAATCCAAGCCTATCGCGCCGAGCCCAAGCGGTAACCCCTTGTCCAACCTTATATAAAGTTTAGCGTAATCATTTTTCATATCGATGATCACAACCTTAGGCGTTACCACAGCCCGCCTCAGATTTTTGCGAGCTAGCACGATCTCCGGGTTAGCCCCCTGCGGGTCCAATCGCTGCAAAAAGCGGTCCAATACCTTGGAGCCGATCTTAGTCACGTTCACTTGCCCGCTTACATCGTCCATCACCCCTGCAATGTCAAGGTTCAGGGAGAGCTTGGTCTTGCCCTTGTCTGCCCCCGTGCCCACGTCCAGTTCGGTTAACTGCATGTTCATCTTGTAGGCGGGAACGTTTCCCTTGAGCCTCAATTCCGCGAAGCCGGACAACTTACCGTCCAGCGGCCTACCGTTCATACGGCTGATCTTGAAACTATCGCCGCGAAAAGACATATCGAAGCTTAAAGCCGCGATGCGATAGGGGCCATAAACTATTTCTCCCACCCGAAAATTATCGCGCGAGCTTTTTTTCGTCAAATAATCCGCGTAATTGGCGTAATAATACTCACTGCCAAACTTATCCGCGGCATTGCGGCGCGGCGCTACCAATTGGCCCTTTTCCACGCACGAAGAAATAGGTATGCGTCCCTCTATCCCGGTGATCTTCAGTTGATTTTCCGGCAGATCCATAGCCAGTGAGATCCCGACTATCTCTATTACCCCGGTCACCGGGATAGGCCCTGCCACCCCCTGGGGGGCGGCGATATCAGCGTTTACCGCCATCCGACCGGAAACAGTCAGGTCCGGAGCTATTTCCAGCGGCTGATCACTATTAAACTCAGCGGTAAACTTTAAATCAGGAGCGGGTTCCCCCTTGACCAGCAGCACTCCCTTGACCGCCGCTCGCAAGGCAAAATCCGGCAACTCGAACTCCCCACTGGTTATCTCCAAATCCATTTCCCGGCTTAACCGCCAGGCCATATCGCCCCGCACCAGCTTAAACGGCAAAGGCCCTAAAAATTCATCCTGATTAGTCAGAGAAAATTCAGCCCGGCCGGCGCCGGCCTCCATTAGCGGACTTTCCGCCGATAATTCCAGTTCAAGTCCGCTGGTCGTGAACTCACTATATTGATCGCGATACGCTGGCTCCTTAACGATAGTACGGCCGTTGATAACGGCCCGGTCACTCGCGCCAAGATAGTCCAGTTCTAGCCGCTGGCTGATCTGCCGCGCCCTGGCCTCTCCACTAACGCCCTCGCCCTTCACCTCCGCGACCAGATCGTTCAGCTTGAGATCCAGCCGCGCCTGCAAGAGCGCCAAGCGGCCTTGCTCATCCAGCTTCAGCCGCAGCCGGCTGTCCTTGAGCTCGGCCTGGCCGCTCAAACGCCCGCTCTCGGTTACCACAGGAAACATTTCCGCCAAGCGCAGCAAGTCCAGCCCGACGTATTCTATCTTAGCATTTAGCTCGCCCCCCTTGCCCGCGCCTTTAAAGACGCCGGATGCCCGTAATAACTTATCTTTATCCAGATCAACCGCTAACTTAGAAAGAGAATAACTTAGATTTGAGAGGTCAAACTCCCCCGCATAGACAAGCGTCAGATCTGTCTCTTTTAGCTCGGCGGCGCCCTGAAAGGCGAGATCTTTTAGCCCCGCTTTTCCCCGGAAATTACCACTGGCGATCCCGTCCTGCACCAGCATATCAAGCTTTGTCCCGCTTAGTTGAAGATCACCGGCCAAAGCCAATTCCGCGCCCTGCGCCGCCAGCAATCCATTCAAAGCGGACAGCGGGAACTCACCGCCGGCCAATTCCAATTTAATATCCTGTTTTCTGCCGAACCCCTTGAGACTACCCTTGATCGCCGCTAATCGCTGGCCATAAAGGTAAAGCTGGCCGGTCGTCAGCTTTAATTCCCCCACCGCGAAATCCACGATCGCCTTGAGTTCAAGGCGGGCAGCCAAAGGCAAATCGACCCCGGTCGGCAAGGCGTATATCCCCCGCAAATCGATCTCACCAACCAACGAAGCACTGTCCGCCGCGGGCACGACTTTCAGCGACAGCTTGAGCAATTCCGGCCTGAGTTCGCTCACCCCGCCTGCCTGATCCTTGAGGCGCAAACGAAAATCATCGCCTTTCCCCAGATAATATATTTTAGCCCGTGTAGCGGCCAGATCATGCGTAGAAAAATCTTCCACTTTCAGCGACAAGCCGCTAAAAAAGCACTCCACCAGGGGATCATCGTAAGCAAAGGTGAGATCACTAACGATCAGCCGCGATATACTCACTTCTATCGGCGGCGGTGGCGGCAAGCCGGAAGGCGTATCCTCGCCGACAACCTTTTTCATCGCGACCGGTTGAACCAGGTCATCAAAGTTAAACCTGCCCTTTTTATCCACGCGGATGCGCACCGTCGGCGAGATCACCTCTATGCCGCGCACTTCCAGTTGCCGGTGCAAAAGCCTCTTTAAGCTATAGTGAACCTTTAACGCACCCAGAGAAACGAACGGCTGCTCTCCACCGAAAGCAGCGCTTTCCGCCACCTCCACCCCTTGTAACTCCAAGCCGTGCCAGATGGAAAAATCAAACCCCTGCACCGTGATCTCACGCCCCAAACGGTCAGCAAGATAGGCCACAGTGCGGTCACGTATCGCTTCCACCGGCATCAGAAAGGTCAGCGCCAGCACCAGCGTGACCAATAGAGAGACGATCGTCACAAGCGTCCAGAGTACAAGCTTGAGCTTGATCCGCACCAGTTTTAGCTTAAAGCGGAACAACCCTTTTATGAATTTCAGGATATTTTTAGCCATTTTCAATAATTTCATATACTAAAGCAGTTTAGTGTATCATTTTCACCGATTGATAGCAAATTCAATATCTATTCGTGTAGCATTTTCCAACTTGACATTTGTCCTAATTTTGGTTACATTAATGTCCTAAATATTGTGACGAAGGCAACGGTATGAATAAGATACCTCCGATACTAAAAGGGCTTTTCGCGTCGAAGATAAGAATAAAACTTCTCGAGTATTTCTTATCCCATTCAAACGACAGCTTTTACTTGCGACAATTAGAAAAGCTTCTTGGTGAGCCTGCCGGGCCATTAGGCAG
>JAUXIB010000227.1 GCA_030621225.1 candidate division FCPU426 bacterium | reverse complement strand
TGCGTGACGATAAAGTTCCTGTTTATGTCGTTGACAAGGCGGTCTTGGTTGACGTTTGTCGCTTTGCGCGCGATGAGCTGGGATTTGACCAACTAAGCTTTCTTACAGCGGTGGACTATCTGGGCAAAGCGGCAGAAGGTGAATTGCCCGCGGAGGAAGCACGACTGGAAATTGTTTACCGTCTCTCTCGTAGCGATAGCGGTGGTGGTTTGATGTTAAAGTTTTCGATCAAGCGCGAGGGGGAAGAGGTGCCCTCGGTGTATGAAATATGGGCAACGGCGGGTTGGCACGAACGGGAAATGTATGACCTTTTTGGCGTCAAAATCTCGGGGCATCCCGACTTGAGGCGCATCTTGCTTCCCGATGACTGGGACGACCACCCGCTGCGCAAGGACATTGACCCGCTGGCGAAGTTGAATAAGTATCAGAAGCTAAATAAATAGTCTGTCGTCGGTGGTCAGTGGACGGGGGACAGTTCTGAATTATGAATTCTGAGTTATGAATTGTAAACGAGGTATAAGCAGAGCTTGTCGCTTCGCGATACGGTAGACAGTAGTCAGTAAACAGCGAGCTACTAGCTGCGAGCTACGAGATACGAAATGTCTGTAAAAACCGAAACAATGTATCTAAATATGGGGCCGCAGCATCCCAGTACGCACGGCGTTCTGCGCATCGGTTTAGAGATAGATGGCGAGGTGGTGATCAAGGGTACACCGGATATCGGTTACCTGCACCGGGGGATGGAAAAGATCGCCGAATCTAGCACTTACATTAAGTATGTAGTGATGCTCGACCGGACTGATTATCCTTGTGCGCTAACCAACGAGATGGCTTACATCCTGCCGGTGGAAAAACTGCTGGGATGCGAGGTGCCGGCGCGCGCCCAGTTTATCCGTACGATTACCATGGAGCTCAACCGCATAGCCAGTCATCTTTTGTTTTTTGGCACTTTTGGGGTTGATATGGGCGCGATCACGCCGATCAACTATGCCTTCCGTGAACGGGAGCTGATACTTGACCTGCTGGACGATCTGTCCGGACAGCGTCTGCTTTACCACTATTTTCGCATCGGCGGTGTCTACCGTGATCTGCCGCAGGGCTGGACGGAGCGGGCGATGAAATTCGTGAAGTGGATGCGTGACCGGCTGGTTGAGTATGACCGCTTGCTTTCAACCAACGCCATATTCATTGATCGGCTACGCGGCGTGGGAATTGTATCACGGGAAGACGCTCTTGCCTGGGGTTTCACGGGGCCTAATATGCGGGCCAGCGGGGTGAAGTTTGATCTGCGCAAGGACGAACCATATTGCGCTTATCAAGGTCTGGATTTCGAGGTGCCGACCGGCAAGCACGGCGATTGCCTGGACCGCTATACCATGCGGATGGAGGAGATGTACGAATCGACACGCATCATCGAGCAGGCTATCGCGAAGCTGCCCGAGGGAGAGATAAGGACCAAGGTGCCGATGCGTGTGAAACTGCCAAAAGGCGAGTGGTATGGCCGGGTGGCCGGAGCGCGTGGCGAACACGGCTGCTATATCGTATCCGATGGTGGGGCGAGCCCCTATCGCCTGAAGATACGCGCGCCTTCGTTCTCAAACCTGCAGATCCTGGAAAAAATGCTGGTAGGCTGCAAGATTGCCGATGTGGTCGCCATCATTGGTAGTGTGGATATAAGTTTGGGTGACGTCGATAGGTAGGGCGACCACATTGGAGAGGGGGTGTGGGGGAGAAGGTCTCCCCCATTATAGGAGGGGGCAACAATGGAGCCGCCTGGTTTTATCAAAGCGGCGGAATGCCGCGGGGGAATCCTCCCCCGTGGAGCGACGAGCTAGCGGAGCTAGTCGTCGCCGATGGGGTTGCCATCATTGGTAGTGTGGATATAAGTTTGGGGGATGTGGATAGGTAGGGCGCGTGTTGCTTATACGGTACACGGTACACAGGACACGGGATACTGGGAACGGCGTATTGAAAGCAGACAGTAGTCCGTAGACAGCGAGCTACTAGCTACGAGCTACGAGATACGAACCATGTTATATAATCTGTTTGCTACAGCTTACGATTGGTGGTGTGCGCTGGGAGAAAAGCTCTCGCTGCCTCAGGCCCTGGTGAGTGGTATTGGCATGCTCGCGGTTTGCGTGGTGGTGCTTGCCTTTATGCTGGTCCTATGCCTGTTCCTGGTCTATCTGGAACGCAAGGTCGCGGGACATATTCAGCACCGCTATGGGCCGATGCGTGTCGGGCCGCACGGCGTTTTCCAGACGGTAGCTGACGCCATCAAGATCCTGATGAAAGAAGATATCGTGCCTCGCAAGGCTGATTACCTCTTGCATTTGATCAGCCCCGGAATTGTCTTTTTAGCCTGCTTTATGGCTTTTTTGATCCTGCCTTTTGGCGAACGGTTGCAGGTCAAGGATTTGGACATTGGCATACTCTATGTTTTTGCCGTTTCATCGTTTGCCGTGATCGGTATTGTGTTGGCGGGGTGGTCCTCTAATAACAAGTGGTCAATGCTCGGTGGCATGCGCGCCGCGGCGCAAATGGTTTCATACGAGGTGCCGCTGGTGCTGTCCCTGCTGGTTGTGGTTATGTATACCGGGTCACTGAGACTGGGCGCGATAGTGCAGTACCAGCAGGATAATAGCTGGTTTGTCTTTACTGTGCCGGGGCTTATCGGTTTTGTTATCTACCTGATCGCCGCTACCGCGGAGGTTAATCGTACACCTTTTGACCTGCCGGAATCCGAAAGTGAGCTGGTCGGTGGCTATAATACCGAATATTCAGGCATGAAATTCGCCCTGTTTTTTCTGGCCGAGTTCTTGAATATGTTTATCGCCGCCGCGATCGGCGCGACGTTCTTTTTGGGCGGCTGGGACCTGTTTGACTTGGCTTATCTGCACGGTACAGCGGCCTTTCTGATCAAGACCTTGGGCATTGTGCTGCTGCTGATGTGGTTTCGCTGGACCTTTCCGCGGTTGCGGGTGGACCGCTTGATGGAATTTGGCTGGAAGTTCCTGCTGCCGGTCGCTTTTGCGAATATATTGCTGGCGGGATTTATCATTAAATGGGGAGAAATAGTTAACTAGAAATATAGCGAATATGGTTATGATAAGATACTTAAAGAAAAAATTTACTGCCGCCTATAACATAGTCAACGGTATGATGGTGTCGATGCGTTGGTGGCTTACCTGGAACAGCGTAGAGCTTTACCCAGGGGAGAAGAAACGGGGTCCCCGTAAATTTACGGTGCAGTATCCCAAGGAGCGCCACTGGATTCCCGATATAGAACGCGGACCGATGATACTGTTGCGTGATGGGGAAGGTAAGGAAAAATGCAATGGTTGTGGCATTTGCGCGATGGTCTGCACAGGCAATTGCATCGATGTGGAGCGGCAAAAGGACGATGCCGGAAAATTCTCTTTGAAGAAATACGATGTTGATTTCGCCCGCTGTGTCTACTGCAACTTGTGCGTGGAGTACTGCCCGCAGAAGGCGCTGCGTAATACACCGACCTATGAGTGGGGCTTTTACAAGCGACAGGAGATGCTTTTTAATAAGGACACGATGACGCAGGATGAGAAAGATAAGGGATTTGTTTATCCGAGCGTGATAAAAATACCTGAACGCTGATTACGCGGATGAAGGGAAACGCTAAA
>JAUXIB010000101.1 GCA_030621225.1 candidate division FCPU426 bacterium | reverse complement strand
GTGTAGCTCCGCTTCTGGCTTCGCCTGTTAACCCACTTGTAGGCTGACTTCTTGGCTCGCTCATAGAACAGCTGCATCATCCTTGTGTTCCCGCTTACCCCGTAGTAGCGATAGTGCCCTTGCATCTTTCTTTTCAGCACCCCCCACCACTCCTTAAGCTCTACCATATTGCGGGTACTCCTCATCCACTGGTTCATTGCCTTCATTTTCTGCCTGAACTTCTCCTTACTGGTCTTCATCCCTACCTTGAACTTTCCCTTCCTACTCTTATCGCAGTAAAAGGTAAATCCCAGAAAGTCGAATGTCGCCACCTTCTTGCCTTCCTTCTGAGCCTTTTGCCATACGTATCGGCCAAAACCAATTATCCTGCTCTTGTTCTCGGCAGTCTCCAGCCCGAACTTGGCCAGCCTATGCCTCAATTCTTCCCCGAACTCCTTCGCTTCTTTCTCCGCTTGAAAGCAGACAACGAAGTCATCTGCGTATCGGGTCAGTTGGGCATATCCTTTCAGACGCTTCTTTACCACCCTTTCAAACCAGAGGTCTAGAATGTAGTGAAGGTAAATGTTAGCTAGCAGTGGACTCAGTACCCCGCCTTGCGGTGTTCCTTTATCCACTTCCGCAACTTTGCCTTCTTCCATCACCCCGGCCTTTAAGAAGCGTCCTACCAATCTCAGTAAACTCGGGTCTTTCACTCTCTGCCGAAGACACTTCATCAACCAGCCGTGGTCTACAGTATCAAAGAATTTCTTGATATCCATATCCACAACACAGTTGACCGACTTGGTCATAATGGCCTTGTCTACAGCTTCTATGGCTTGGTGACAACTGCGATTAGGGCGAAACCCATAGGATACATCCACGAAGTCCACCTCGAAGATTGCCTCAAGAATTTTCTTTATCCCCATCTGAACTATCTTATCTTCCACCGTGGGGATACCAAGCGGCCTTCTCTTTCCTCCCGCCTTTGGTATGTAAGTCCGCCTGACTGGCTGGGGCCTGTATCTCTTTGCCTTGAGCCTCCCAACCAAATCCTTCAGGTTCTTCTCCAGTGTAACCCCGTATTCCTCCGCCGTCACTCTGTCAATGCCCGGAGCTTTCCTTCGTTTCAGCTCCCCGTAGCATCCCTTGAGAAAGTCCTCGTCCAGCAAGTGCGCTAACGACGTAAAGCGCAGCTTTGGATTCTCTCTCGCTCGGTAAGTTATGAGAGACAGTTTCGTTACCTTCCCTGGCCCGCTTCTGCGTGCGGCGAAAGTTTCCCCGTCTTCCCATTGTCTACTTGCCAACCCCTTCCCTCCACGGGCATTACCCCGCTTCATCGGTACTATGAGCTGGTCCGACTGCCAAGATACCTTCGGCTGCTCCTCGCTTTTCACAGCTCGTCGCCGCCTACTCACGCTTCCTCCTTTTCTTTGAGAGTATCTCGGCTCTCCCGAGTTCATGCTAGTTCCTTGTAGTATCTTGCTGTTGCCTTCGACCCCGTCGGGTTCTCATGTCCTCGCTTATCGGCCATGAAAATTCTGCCTTCCACTTCTTGAACAGCGTCGGCATCCGAAACGCGTCAATTTCGGGGCTCAATACATTCACTTTCGTTACGGCCTGATACCTCCCGCCTCCCAGCTTCGCACAGTTTGTTACCTCCCCATGCGTGGGATTTGGTGCTGGGCTGGTTGCTAACCTTTGCCCAGACCGGACTTGCTAACTACGACAAGGCTTCCCCAGCTAGCTCACCGGCAACAACTAACACGCTTCTCGGCGCACTCAAGCTCTGACCCCTTGTTACTTGTTACTTTTCTATTTTTGCTATTTTCACCTATTTTCTGCTATTTTCCAGGGTGTATTCCAAGCAGTGGCGGGCATTGTAGAAGTGCTGTGTTGTGAGGGAAGCCGGTTGAGTGGTCTTTTGAAACGGCATCTTTTTTTGCTTTTTTTGATACTAAAGGTCTATAATATCGCTGCATGGCGTGCTTTTTAGACATCCGCTTAGCTAAACCTTCCTTGCGGAAGGGTGAGTATTCCATAACATGTGGAGAGAAACATGATTGTTTTCAGGAAATATATTTATCCTATGATTCTTGCTTCGCTCCTGTTCTTCTCGAATGTTGGTTTAGTCGAATCCGAAGATGGCCGTTTCAAGTATCCCAAGATAGTCCGCGAGGGCAAGTCTCTGAAGTTCTAAGACGCAAAAGGAGAGGCAATCAAGACCATCGAATTTGACGGCAGCGCCATAATATCAAGAAACGGTAGGTATGCTGCCGTCTACAAGTGCAACATCGTCTCGAAGGGGAACCGCAAGTTCCAGTACCTTGACGAAAAGGGCCAAGTCCTGTGGGAGCGGAGCGACATCCAATGCGAGGAACCGATTTGCGTGATATCGGCAGACGGCACGAGAATATTTACGGTTATTGAAGATATCCCCGGCGACTGGGACGGAAAAGAGGCTTATGCTCGATACCCGGTTGTCTTCGATGAGAAGGGGAATTTGATCCGCCGTCTCGCGATGTTCGACAAGCCCGTCAGCAATTATTACATCACTGACAACGGCCGTTACGGTTGTTTTTACTGCTCGGCGACTTTTATTATTACTCCCCCTCCTGATAAGAAAAGCATCTCATGCGAAGTCGAGACTCTTAAGCACTTCACTGCATTCTACGAAGTAGGCGGTGATACGCTTCCGATGGGAGAATTCATTGGTACTCCAAGAATAACAGAGCAAGGTATGGCTACGGTGTCCAAGGACGGCAAGATCGTCTTTAGCCATGATTTCAGCAAACGATAATAATTCATGAAAGGGGATCAGATATGTTATTTAAAAAAAACAGTGTTTTCATCCTGCTGATAGCGGCTTTTGTTCTTGTGCGGTTGCACGCTGAGCCAAAGGACCCGAAGATACGTCTGTCCAAGAACAAGGAAGTCTCGGTGGTGGAATTCACTGATGAAGAGGGTAAAACGTTCAAGCGGATGAAGCTGAAGGCGAAAGAGAAGGACGGCAAATGGAAGGACCGCGAGGGAAAGAAGTGGGATATCAAAATCAAAAAGGATAAAAAGCCGAAGGTTTCACCGTCCGGCAAGTTCGTAGCGCTGGTTACTCAACACCGGGGGAACGTAAAGGACATAGAGCAACATGGACCCTTATCCTTCGAGCAGAAATGCGCTTTCCCAGGGTTTGTGGAAAGGTTTGATTCGTTGGCTCTGTATGACTCGGCAGGCAAGTTGGTATATGAGAAAGATTTTGATAGGGCTATGCCAGGAGGCCATAATCCGGATTTATATATTTCTGATAGCGGGATTGTTGCTTTTCTTCTTGCGGAGGATACAGAGATATACGACTTATACGTTTATAATGAAAATGGAAAGGTGTTAGTCGAATATCCCTGCGTTGAAGGCAAGACCTACCCAATGAAGATTTGTGGAATATCCAATAACGGCAGTTACCTTGCTTTGGAGTTGGGTTTTTACAAAAAACCAACAGTGACAGCTTTTTTTGATGTAAGGAGGAACATGTTAATAACTGCTGACAGCCTTTACATTATTCTAAAGGTAAGTGATAAAGGGGTGGTGAGCTTTCAGAATGAAGAAGGCCGAGGAACCTTTGATATAAAAGAAGCCTTGAAAGGAATATAGATGACGTTTCGCAGTGTATTAAAATTATTGCCAGTGTTATTATTGGCACCGGTATTTATACTCTCAAGCCAGACCTTGGATGCTCCTTGGCCGTGGCCGATAAACTCGGACTTCGGGCCTCGAAATGAGGGCAGTTGGTTCCATCGGGGGATCGATTATCTTGGTCCCAATGGAGCAACAATACTTTCAATAGAAAATGGCAATGTAGACAGGATTGATTATAGCGGGGGGTGGTATATAGCAGTTGATAACGGAGCTGGCAGGCGATGGACTTATCTGCATATATTCAATGATAACCCTAATCCATCTGCTGGCAACTGGCAATTACTGGAGGGTGCTAGACTCGTGCATCCAACGACGAATGAAGCAGTAGATAGCAATGTTATTGTTCTATGGAGTACACCAGGGACTGTTGCCTCTAAAATATTGAGCAGACATCTTCATCGTGGGCGCTGGCTCGAAATTGATGGCAACACTGTAATTGACGCAAGCGGCAACACGGTTCTCACCAGAGGTAGCGTAATTGCTCGAGAATCAATTGCTACTGTAGGCACTTCCGGAGGGGTGGGAGCGCATTTACACTTAGGTTTGAATCAAAGAGCAGACAATCCATTGCTTCACCTCAGACATCCTCCTGACGACAATCCGGTTATCACGATAGAACAAGGGCTTGGAAACGTACACGCTGCCGAGTTTGATTGCCCTGTAACCATCAGGGTTCACTTGAATTCCACAGCCGGTCTCGATTCCGACAAACTGGAAATGCTGGTTTTCAAAGAAGGAGATGCTTCGCAGCCTGTGACTCTGTCGTCTGATGCTACTTTTTGCTATGGCGGGAGAGACAACGAGGGTCCTAGCCCTAACGCTGAAACCCAACGACCCGCGGATCAAACTCGAGTAGAACCAATCGGAACGACACCGGGCTCTGATAGGTTTATTTATATAGGAAATCTTTCTTCACTGGAAGGCCAAGTGGAAGCAGGCGGGAATTCGCTCGCAGTCATAGCGACGGACGTTAACGACCACGCCGTGACCGTCACCCAGGGTTTTAATGTGACAATATATTATATTGTCTCACTTAAGATCATCGACAATAATATGAACAAGCTGAAGTATCACAAGTATTGGGATGAAAGCCAGGGTGACTATGTTCTCGCTCAGGAAGAGGTTGACGGCAAGATGGTGGATATAAACTACCCTATAAGCGGCTATCCAAAAAGGGCCACCGCTTTTGTTGAGTTCAACACTTCACTGCGTTCACGTGATATGCCCCGTTTGAAAATGATAGGGCAGGAAGTTGAACTCAAGCCTACTGCTGGGGCCCACGTCTACTCTACCGATTTGCCCTTTGATGTCACGATCGACACCGACGCTTGTCCGATGGCGATTGCTATCAAAGCCCAGGGATGCCCATAACGAAAAATATCTGCTTTTCCCGCGAAAAAAAAAGCATACGACGAGGGGGTCAAGTCTCCGCATTCCGCATTTACCGTTTATTAATTATATCATTCAATCGAGATCCGATCCTCTCCCATTGAGCGTCACGTCCCCTGCCAAGACAACGGAGTCTCCTCTTTCAGGCATAGTGACAGTCACGGTGACAGTCACTACACTAAAAAGGGAGCACGCGGAGGTGCCCCCCTACAACGGCGAGACATGAGCAGTGCCCCTATTCTTCACCCTTAGCCCAGGAGCCCGTGGTAGGGCTCCCCTACATTAACCACCCGTAGGGACGACCAACCAAATACTAAATACCAGATACCAGATACTAGCCTAATATCCCGGCGCGAGGAACTTCTCCTTCTCCGCGTCAAACCGTCCCGCCGCGATCGCCTTTCTTATCCGCGCCATCATTTTATCCATAAAAGTAAGATTATGCAATGTTAGCAGCATCATACCGCTCACTTCCCCGGCGTTGAAAAGATGCCGAATATAAGCGCGGCTATGCCCGCGGCAGGTATAACAGGAACATTTACTATCCAGCGGACGAAAATCCTCGGCACAGGCTGCGTTCTTGACCACCAGCTTGCCCTCACTGGTATAGGCCGTGCCTGAGCGTCCCAAACGCGTCGGCATCACGCAGTCAAACATATCTATGCCCCTGGCCACCGCTTCCCAGATATCTTCCGGTTTGCCTACCCCCATCAGATACCTCGGCTTGTCCACCGGTAATTCCCCGGTCGTTGTTTCGATCATCGCCCTCATCTTCTCGGCGCCCTCGCCAACCGAGAGCCCGCCTAGCGCGTAACCGGGGAAATTCATCTTCTTCAAGGCCAGGGCGCACTCCCTTCTCAGATGCGGATACATCCCTCCCTGCACGATGCCAAAAAGCGCCTGACCGCGCTGTCCCCGGTGCGCCCGTTTGCATCTTTCCGCCCACTCCAGGGTCATCGACGTAGAACTGGCCGCGTACTTTTCCCCGGCCGGGTAGGGGATGCACTCGTCAAAACACATGATGATATCAGCGCCCAGCCCCTGCTGAATGGCGATAGCGTTCTCGGGCGAGATGAAATGCTCCGAACCGTCAAGATGTGAGCGAAAACGCACCCCCTTGGGGGAGATATCACGCAGATCAGACATGCTGTATATCTGATAACCGCCGCTGTCGGTAAGGATCAGCCGATCCCAACCAATAAACTTATGCAATCCCCCTGCTTTCCTGATCAGCTCCACGCCCGGCCGCAGATAGAGATGATAACTATTACAGAGCAAGACAGGAAAATCCAGACGGGAAAAGGAGAGATGGTAGGCCGCCTTTACCGTACCCTGAGTACCCACCGGCATGAATACCGGGGTTTCCACCTTGATACGGTTGTGTATCAGCTCCCCCAGCCTGGCCCCGCTTGCTTTGTCTTCTTTTATTACTTTAAACTTCATTCATTCTCCTATTCCGCCTAGTATAATATCAAATGAATTATATTAACAGCTCTTACCACCAAGACACCAAGTCACCAAGGAACATCTTTTCTTTTCGACCGGCAAAGTATACTCTTCGCTCAGAGGGTAGCACTTGTTGATCTTAACAGGGATACTTGACGGCAAGCGATAGGCACGAAGGAACCTCGAGGCACCAAGGAAACAGCTCTCCAACCGTCACGCATCGCTTGTCCTACGTAGCCCCCCGGCAGGAAGACGTGAGGGCAGAGTAGTGTATATTCCCCTGCCGAGCCCTTTTTTACTTTTTAATTTTGAATTTTGAATTCCTTATTCACCCCCCGTATCCCGCATACCGTGTACCGCCTAATTATAGTATAATAATGCACATGATATGGCGTAAATTAAAAAACATCGATCTCGCGCTGCCCGGTGTCTATCTTTTGGCGCTGGCCTTTCGTTTGCTCTTCCTCTGGCAGATCAGCGACAATCCACTGGCCAACGCGCCCGTGGCGGAAAATGTCAGCCAGTTATTAAGGTCGTTGCGAATATCACAGGGAGCGTTATTAGACACTGCCGCCTTCGCGCAACCACCGCTTTATTCCTGGCTACTGGGCCTGCTGCTGTTTTTTTTCGAAGGAGACATTTTATGGACAGGGATCTGGCAAGCCGTGATCGCCTCGACCGCTTATCCTTTGCTCTATCTGCTCGGCAGGTACTTTCTCACTAAACGGCTGGCGATCACCGCAGCGGTCCTGGCTGCCCTCTATGCTCCCGCCTGGCGCTTTGAAACGAACCTTAGCGGCAGCTCGCTGGTCATGCCGCTCACCCTCCTGGTCTTCCTGCTCCTTTTAGGCCTGCGCGAAAAGCTCACCGCGCGAAGAATAGTTATCGCTGCCGTGATTTACGCGCTGCTGGCGCTCTGCCGCCCGGGGATGCTGATCTTCCTCCCCTGCGTTATCTTCTACATTTACAAGCTAGACCGGCCGCGCGGCTTACAGAGGTCCCTCTCCTTTCTCCTGCCGCTGATCTTGCTTATCGCGCCGGTCACGCTGCACAACAAGCTGCTCGGCGGCGATCTTGTCCTGATCACATCAAATGGCGGCCTTGCTTTTTACCTGGATAACCTGCCGGCCGAGGAAAAAGATGTTTCCCTGCTATCCGGACTACGACGGCAGGAACTTGAGCGCGAGGCGATATGCGCCGGCGCCATCTTGCCCGGAGCCAAGTCCGCCTACTTCTTTCAGCGCGCCCTGCGGCGCTTGCTGGCTCACCCCATAAGCGGCAGTACAATATTTTTACGCAAACTGGCCACGCTGCTAAACGGACAAGAGCTAACCGATGACATTGATCTTTATCGTTGGCGTGAGCATTCGAGCTTGTTCTCGTTGCTTCTCTGGAAACGGCTGCTCTATTTCCCGCTGGGAATGATCATTCCTCTGGCCTTGTTCGGCATATTCCTGCGCCAAGCGGCAAAACCGCATTTTCTACCGCTCTCATTCCTGGCCATTTACTCGCTACTGCTGGTATTAACCCAGGCCGGATCATCAGCGCGCCTGCCGCTGGTTCCCTTTTTGATCATCTACGCCGCCTCGGCCGTGCCGCTTTTGATAAGCCACTGGCGTAACGGCTCGCCTCGCCGCCGCGCCATAGCGCCCACAATTCTTTTCCACCTGCTGCTGCTCGCTAATCTGCCCGCAAGCCGACCGGTCGCCGCCGCGCAAGCTCTTAACGAAGACCACCTGCTGGCTCGTTCCCTGCTGCAGCGCGGTCGGACACAACAAGCGCTTCATATCTATCAGCGGATCCTGCGCAGCGGCAACAGCTCGGCCGACGCTTTACACGGTCTTTCAACCATCCATCTGCGGCAAAACAAACCGCGCGCCGCCGAACCACATATCCACCAACTGACACAGCTCTACCCCTATTCAGCCGAAGCAGTTAATGACCTGGGCCTGTTCCACAAAGCTATGAAAAATATCGCCGCCGCGACTGCCAGCTTCCAGCAGGCCATAACCCTCTCCCCCTGTTTTGCCGATCCCCAGATCAATCTGGGCAAGCTTTCGCTAGCGGCCAAAAAATATACCGAGGCTATATCGTTCTTCCACGGCGCGCTGGCCATCGATCCGCACGACAGCCGCGCCCGGCTCGGCCTGGCCAATGTTTATTTTAGAATGGGAGACTACGCCGACGCCGCGCAGGAATTTCGGTATGTCCTGCGGCAGCAGCCACAAAAGCATGGGGTAAGGATCATTCTCGGTAATTGTTACTGGGGATTAGGT
>JAUXIB010000205.1 GCA_030621225.1 candidate division FCPU426 bacterium | reverse complement strand
GCGTTTTGGCCGGGGACACGGGGGGGACTGAGCTAAGGGTATCGGGTGTAGAGGATCAAATTGGCGAGTCAAGCGGCAACGGAACAGGACCCACTATTGGGCTGCGCTATAATTTTCAGAAGGTCGATTGGCTGGGGTTTGGTATCCAGGTCGGGTTCCCGGGCGGGGGCGAGGAGCTGTTTACTAAGGATTACGCGGGACAATATTGGGACGGTGTCAGCTACTATGACTGGCAACGAAACCACCGGGTCGAATTTGAAAAAGTGCAATACTACCTTTTCAAGCTATATGTTGATGTGGGTTCGATACTCCAGTATGCCCCGGGCAGGCTGCAGCTCTTTACAGGTTTTGGCCAATTTGGTTACGACTATTTGATAGATTTCAGGCTCAGTTACCAGGGGGGCGGAGAGTATACGGCCACTAAACAGGGCCGCGCTGACAATACGGGCCCCATAGTTGGTTTAGCGGTCGCTGTTTGGCGCCTGGAGTTGAGCGCCACTGCTATGTTTTACGGCGAAGGTGTGGCCTGCGAGAATGTGGTGCCTGAGTATAATTCCGGTGACCCGGTGGTTGAAGGCATGGCTGTGGACGGATACACGCTGCAGTTCCGTGACTCGTCGATGCTGTTGTTGGGAGTGAGTTTTATTCTCTAGCCCGCATGGTGCTGTATGATGAAGAGTCTTTGCAGGTGCATGTAAAAACTGTACGAGGACTCCTTGATTAATAAAGGGAATATGATGAAAAGAATACTGTTGCTGGTTTTGGCGGCGATGATAACCTCCGGATATGTTCGGGCCGAGAAAATGCGCGTTGCTGTGCTGGATCTTGAGCCAAAGAACGCGCCGAAGGGTTTGACGCTGGCTATTTCCGATCTATTACGCGTTGAGCTGATCAGGCTGGGCGTTTACGAGGTGCTGGACCGTCAGAATATGAATCTGATCCTCAAGGAGCAGGCCTTTCAGCAAACCGGCTGTACTTCTGCCGAGTGCGCGGTCGAGGTAGGTCAGATACTTAATTGCGAAAAGATGTTTGTGGGCTCGTTGGCGCGGGTTGGCAAGCGTTACTTTCTATCGGTACAGCAGATAAACGTTGAAACGGCCCGGGTAGATTACGCTAACAGTATGGAGGCCAACAACGAGGAATCGTTGCCGGAGACGGCGAAGGTGCTGGCTGCGGAGATAGTCAGGGGCGGTACCGGGAGTAGGTTGGTTAAGGTAGGAGACGTCACGGAGGGGCGGCGCTTCTTTTTTGAGTTCGGCGGTATCCTGGCGCCAAAGATGGCCTTTGAGTCTTGGACAAACGAGCAGGTGAGTATCAAGTATGACATCCAGTATATTTCTCCACTTATCGGGCTGCGCTTCTATCCGCGCTCGGTTTATTGGCTTGGCTTAGGGTGTTTTGCCGTTTCCCCTGGGACGAATTTCAGTGAGCCGCGCGACGCACATGAGCTTATCCCCGCTGAGGTTAGGGAGCTTAAGATCAAATGGTTGCAAGAGACGAAGATGAGGATGCTGGGGTGTGAGCTGTTCTTGGACATGACGGGCCCGACCAAGTGGGCGCGGCGCAGGCTGCAGATAATGCTAGCCGCGGGACTTGTGACCTTTAGCTGGGAAGAGGAGATCCATTTCCAGGACGCCGGGAGCAGCCAACAGGAAGAATATTCCTGCAGCTTGCCTTTTGGCATGGTCGGGGTGGAGATGAAATCCGGGATAGTCCGGTTGATGGCAGGGGGCGTTTCCTATCGGCAGGAAGTGCTCTGGGAGGAGCATGAGATGCCCTATCAGGATCCGGTGAAGGTTGCGCTGGCCGGCCGGGAGACCGGACTGACCATGCCTGACGGCGGGGCGGCGTTTATTCGCCTGAGTCTGATTTTTTAAAGGTGGCGATCATTTCGCAGCGAGGGGAATAAACTAAAATGAAGAAACGATTTGTCCTTGTGTTGACAGTAACGCTGTTAACGTCTCTTGCCTGTGCCGAGAAAATGCGCGTTGCTGTGCTGGACCTCCAACCGAAAAATGCGTCGCCGGAGTTGGCCCTGGCGGTCAGTGACTATATCCGCGTGGAGATGGTCAAGTACGATACCTACGAGTTGTTGGATAGGGATAATATGAATGTCATCCTCAAGGAGCAGGCTTTCCAGCAGAGTGGTTGTACCAGCGCTGAGTGCGCGGTCGAGATCGGACAGCTCTTGAATTGTCAAAAGATGTTCGTTGGCTCGCTCTCGAAGATCGGCAGTACTTTCTTCCTGACGATGCAGCGGGTGGATGTGGAGACGGCCAAGGTAGACTACGCTGATGCGGTAGAAGCCAAGGACGAGGATGGCTTGGTTCGAGCGGCAGCCGAGTTGTCCTCCGGTATGGCCATCGGCAAGGTGGAAAAAGAGAAACGGCACAAGTTTTTTACCGGCGGCAAACGTTCCTGGCGGATAGAGCTTGGCGGCACCAGGCTTTCATTGGGCGAGGCGCAGTTAATGCTCGGTGATAATGACGTGATGGCGGAAACGCCGATATCAGGCTATGGTTTGCAACTGGGTTTTCGTTATTGTCCGGGGTGGCGGTCCCGCTTTATGCTCGGACTTAGTATCGGCCTTAATGATATGAGCGGGGAAGCGGAATATATTGACAATAACGTCAGCCATAACAGCAAATCCTATAAGGTCAGCTATAAGGGTTTGGTCGAGGATGCTTTTTCGTTGGCAGGACAGTTACACTTTGACCTGAGCGATAGATTAGGGCTTCGGCCACAAACGCTGCGATTGATGGGTGGGATTGGCGTAGAGATATTGTCAGTGCAATTAGTGACCAACATTGTCGAGCTCACACTTGATCAGTTTGACGGGGGCAAGAATGAATCGTGGGAGCATACGCAGCTTAATCTTGTCTATAAAACCCTTGGGCTGGCCCTGTCGGTATGGAAAATCGAGTTGTCTTTGGCAATGCGGTTCCGTGATGGTAAGGAATTACAAGCATTCAGTGATTCACTTGGCGAAGGTCTGCAGTACGATCCCGAGATGGTGGATTTTCCACTGTTTTCACGCCAGTTGTCTTTTTCCTCGAGCCGCGCGACTATTCTGGCGCTCTCTTTTCTGTTTTAGCAACTATAGCGAATCACGGATTGGTCTAATCTACTTATGAAACGAAGAAAGAAACAGGGCAAGGGCGGTAAACGTCCGCCGCGGCGCGGAGGGCAGGGCCGCTCGAGAAGTGAAGCTCCAAGAAGGGATCGTGCGGACACGGCTGGACGTCCTGCCGGCATCGCCAAGGGAATACTTAGCGTGCACCGTGATGGTTTTGGCTTTTTGGCCCAAGAAGGCGGCGGCGAGGATATATACATCGGTCGTCGTTCGATGGGCGACGCCTGGCACGGGGACCAGGTTGAGGCCGAGGTCTACGAGCGTGGCAAGACCGGGCGTAAATTTGGCAAAGTGGTCAAGGTATTGGCGCGCGATAAGCTGTTGGTGGTCGGCGTGCTGCACCGCTTTGAGAAGAACGGTATTCTCACACCGCGTAACGAGCGTCTGCCGGATGAGTTTTTTCTACAGCCGAAGGATATGGGTCGGGCCAGGGATGGTGAGTTGGTTCAGGCCAAGGTCTGGCTGGAAGGGGGGCGCCTGCGCCGTGCCAAGGTAACAAAGGCGTTGGGGCCAGTCGGAGAAATAAAAGCGGAATGGCAGGCAGTCCTGTCTGAGTATGGGCTAAGTGAGGAATATCCGGCCGCCGCGATCGCCCAGGCCAAGAGTTACCGTGAGCCGGGGCCTGACGATCTGGCGGGACGGGAAGATTTTACCGGGGTGAACGCTTTCACCATAGATGGCGCGGACGCACGTGATTTTGATGACGCGGTCTCTATCGAGCGGACGGCCAAGGGATATCGCTTGGGGGTGTATATCGCTGAGGTGAGTCACTATGTGACGGTGGGAAGCGAACTTGATAAGCCCGCCTACACCCGTGCGACCAGCGTTTATTTTCCGAACGCGGTACTGCATATGTTACCTACGGGGTTATCGACTGATCTATGTAGTCTCAAGCCGGACGTTGTCCGTCTGGCGATGGCTTGCGTTATGGATTTCGATAAGCAGGGGAAACGTTTAGAATACCGCTTGGCCAAGGGATTTATCCGCAGCCGCAAGCGTTGTACTTATCAAGAAGTGGAGCGGGTGTTAAGTGGTGAGCAGGTCAAGGGTTTTGCGCCGATAACCAAGGACCTGAAGGTAATGGTTGAATTGGCCGAGAGGTTAACCGCGATGCGGTTGGCGCGGGGCGCGGTGGACATGGAAATGCCTGAGGCCAAGGTGATGCTGGATGAGAGCGGCGTCGTGACCGGTATTGAGAAACG
>JAUXIB010000062.1 GCA_030621225.1 candidate division FCPU426 bacterium | reverse complement strand
CTCGCGAGTTTCTGCCTTGCTAAACGTAACAGAAACTTGCAAATCTGTGGTACGGTCGTCGGAGACCACCTCGCGACCTCTCTCCGTTGGAGATCATAAGAAGAGGTCGCCAATCTGTGGATAGGTCGTTAAAGAGGTCCAATTTAGAAGCTCCAAAGTATATTTTACCTTGACGGTATTTTTACAATGTGTTAACCTTGCCGCCACTTTACGACCTTAAGGCATTACTACTAACTAATTTTCAAAAACGCCGAAGGAGCCGGATATGCCTGACGAAAGCGCCCCCTCCACAACAGAGATAGCTGAAAAACCTGCCGAGGAAATGGCGGAAGCAAAACCAAACGAGCACTTTAACAAACTATTGCAAGCTGCGCCGGAAGAGCTGCGCAAAACGCTACTGGAAGCAGTCGCTACCTTCGCCAAAGCTAATGATCCTGCTACCGGGATCAATGATAAAACGAAATCCGACAAACTGCGTGCCTCTTTTGACCAACTGCAGAAACACCTCTTCGGCAAGTTGGATTCTCTTAACATCCAGCAGAAGGTCTTCCTCATATCCGGCGCCATTGGCGACCAGATAGTAGCCACCTCCTCGCCCGTCAAGCTGTTGGAACCACGGCTTTACAACCAGATCTTAAAGGCAGTCCAGGAAACAGATCAACTGCCTGAATGGACGGAGCGCATCTACTCCACTTTTGATAAATACCGGGCACTGGCCACCGGTGAACTAACAGCCTATGACCCGGACGCCAAAAGATCCAAGAAGGGCGCGGCCCAAAAAACAGACGCCAAACAGATCCGCAGCGATCTGCAGGCCCGCATCCAGTCCCTGGGACGCGAGACAGAAAGTACTGTCAAAGATTTTGATACCGCGCTTAACCGTTTGCTCATTCTGCGCGGCGAAGCGAACATCAAAAACTTGCGCCTCAACGCCGAGAACCTCAAGCGCAGCCAGTTGCTGCTCTCCACCGAGCGTGAACTAAAACCGGAAGAAAAAAAGCTTAAGGGAGGCCTGATGCCCAAACTGGGCACGGCCGGCAAAAGCCTCGATGACTACCTGGACAAGCTGGGCACAACTGTTGAGCAAATCAAAAAATCAACGCTTGGCCTGCCCGAAAACCTGGAAAAGCTGGGCAAAGCCAGAGAGGACTTGGAAAAAATGTCCGGTCAGGACTCTCTTGAGAACTCGCGCAAGCGTTTTGTCTCCTTTGACGAAACCAAGCTGGACACTATCAAGCGGGAAAACGATCTTATCTCCAGTTTTATCGTGCGCGCCTCGGAAACCTCCAGCCAGCGTAACCCTTTCTCCTCTTCGCGCATCCTGAACATGGAAGTCATCAAGCACTCCCCCGTCCCCTATGACGCCCTCTGTACCCCTGAAAACGTGATGCAGGCCCTGAAAAAGATAACCGCCATCCACACCAATCTCTTCCCCAAGGACTCTCTGGGCAACCCTATTTTTCCACCCTTCATCATTGAACCAATACGCAACTATGTAGAATGGTTTGACGACCGCTTTATAATTTCCTTTGTCTCCGGTGAGGGAGCGCGCAAAGGCTCCCTACTGTCCTTCAGTTCGGCGGAAATGCAAGTGCTGAAAGCCTGCGGCGTCTACCTGGCCAAGGACCCCATCTATGATTATCGCGGCGAACCGGCCACGGGCACTTTTATGGGTGATTATGCCGGCCAAGTGGAGAAAAAAGCCGCCGTCAAATGGGCCGGAGAAGATAAAAAGTTCTCGATAGTCAGCGCCTCCTCCGTCACCGACGGCGCCAGCCGCGATGAAGCGGCGGGAGACTACATGGATTTCCTGTTCCAGACAGCCAACGGACTACCCCCCTCCAGCCGACTCAGTCAACGCAAAAAGGCCGTTATCCTAAAGTATGTGGAACTTGAAACACCGGAGAAGACCATCGGTCTAGTACTGCGCTTGATCGCTCAACAGGATCCTCTGGAAGCCCGCGAGATCATCCTCAAGTATGCCAACCGCAGTACCGACCGGGGTAAAGAACTCATTCAGGAAGCGTTTAAAGTAGACCAGCAGGCCGCCAAGCAATTCAGCAACAATCCCGCTTATATCATTAAGCGGGTGTTTGGCAGCTAAAAGTCAGGGATCGACGAGCTAGTCGTTAGTCGTTGGTATTTAGTATCTGGTTACTAACCCTGAGTCTTGTCGAAGGGTTAGTCGGCAGCCGTATTCTATTTAATATTGGAGTGTCCGAAGACCAACCAAATACCAGCGACTAAATACTAACGACCAAAACGGCAAAAAGGAGGCTGAAAACAAAAATTAGCTAAACACAAAAGGCGAGCCATCAGGCTCGCCCTTCGTTTTATCTTCGTAATTCAGAACTCATAATTCAACATTCATAATTCACGACTAATCCACCGCATCCACCCCTTCCAACTCCGCGATTTCCTCTTTCAAGGCCTGCTCTACGCCCATGCGCAGCGTCATCTGCGCACCGGGGCAACCGGCGCAAGCCCCCTTTAGCCGCACCTTCACCCGCTTTCCTTCCACCGCTACCAACTCAATGTCGCCACCGTCAGCCTGCAGCATCGGCCGTACCTTCTCATTCAGAATCTTCTCTACTTGCTCTTTCATGACTATCTTCCTTATCGTTTTCTGTTTCTCCCCCTGCTTCTTTTTTATCTTTGTCCTTATCGCCCTTGGTAGCGTCTTTAAACTCACGCAACCCCTTACCCATTGACTTCATCACCTCAGGAAGTTTGCCCACCCCAAAAAGTATCAGGATAATAGCCAAAACCAACACCAGTTCCCATGTGCCGAAGCGCATTTTTTCTCCTTCCGTTTTCGCCGTCGCTCGTGCCTATTAGATCCTGCATACCAGCGACAAGAGACAAGCGACTAGCGACTAATTACAGTCTACCTCACCAATATCGTCTTTTCCACCTCTTTCTGCAATCGCTCGCATGAAGAGTAAGTAGCCATCGCTTGCATCACCAACCGGTATTTTCCCTTTACCAGACCGTTTTCTCCGCCCAGGTCCAATACCAGTTGGTTCGGGCCCTGGCTGTAATGTTCCCGGTCCATATAGGTGATTACTTTTTTCTTGTCCCGGTAAAGCGCTATGGTCAAAAGCGAGCGCTCGGTAAGCAAAAATTCCAATACCGCCTTGCTCTTTTCCTGGGGAACGCGAAGAAGCTTTACGTCAAGAATATCGGTGCCGATCCAAAGATACTGCGCTCCATTCTTCTCGGAAACGAAAACCTGCCCCCGCCGCTTGTTTATGGCGATGCCACGCGGATTATTGAATTTCCAGTCCCCTTCCCCCGGTTGTCCAAAAGAAGCAAGAAACTCAAAATCCTTAGAGTACTTGTTCAGTCGGCATCCTTTACGGTCCACCACAAAAATATTACTGTAATAATCGCATGCCAACGTGGTATAGTCCGTTCCCGCCGGCGCTTTAATTCGACCCAGCAATTCCCCTTGAATGGAGTAACTGCTGATCTGCTTGCCGCCTGCTTCTATCAAAAAAACAGCGTCCAGGTGGTGATAGTTCCATGCTTCCCCACGGTCACATACAGCTACTCCCCGCGGGTTCTTGAGACCCGTCAAAAGGACAGCCTTAAAGCGCCCCCGCGAATCGAAGACCTGCAGCCGTCCGTTACCGGCGTCCACCACATATAAGTTACCCTGTGAATCAAGCGCCAGATAATTGGGGCGTTTAAATTGCCCGGGCGCTTTCCCCTCGCTACCGATAAAGCTCACAAAATGCAGTTGTTTGCCGTCGTTATGCAGCTTTACTACGCGATTATTCCCGCTATCGGCGACGTAAAGGTCGCCGTTGCTGCCAGCAGCCAGGCCTATCGGCCTTTTAAACTCATTCCGCGCGGTGCCCGGGCGTCCAAACAACTTTAGCGTCAGCAAACCGGTATTATAGATGATCTCCCCTTGCCCGGCATTGACCCCGTATACGGTCAACTGCACGTCATCAAACTCATCCTCGGGGTCATCTTCGCAGTCTAGCTTTACGCAAGCCATATCCTGGGGATCATTAAATTGGCTGGCGCCATCAGTGAACTTATCCAAGAGGAAAGAATTGCCGCGGTGCATGCCGAAAGGCACATGCCCGCTCAGAGGATAAACCAGCGTGCTCGGCACGTCACGTAACGTCTCTATCTCAGCCGAACCAAGCCAAGGGGTCAATACAAGAAAGAACAATACCAACGCCACCCTAACCATCCGGCTGGCTCCCCTCACCGCGGAAATTCGAATGTTAAGTGCTGGATACTGAAGTTCCCAACACTCATCATTTATCGCATGTAATTCAGAATTCATAATTCATAATTCAGAATTGATACTTGCTCGTCTCTACTCCAAACAAATCATCTGCCGGATCTTTGCCAAACGCCGCGGACCAATACCTTCAACTTCCAAAAGCTCTTCCAAAGAACTAAAGCGCCCTTTCTTCTGCCGCAGCTTGACAATGCGCCGCGCGTATTTCTCACCGATCCCCGGCAATGTCACTAGCTCGGCTATTCCAGCACGGTTTATATTCAGTGGAGCCGCCGCCTCAACTCCCCCAACCGTTTCCGCAACACCGGCCAAACAAATATCCGTCCGTTCGCGCCCCAGCGAACGCAAGCCAAGAAATAACAACCCGCATAAAAAAGACGCCGAGAGAAATACAAGCGCTCGCTTTTCACTCCGCGTTAACATCATTTTGGTCAGGCCCCGATTTTATCCACAGATTTCACAGATTTGCAAGTTTCTGTTATATTTAGCAAGGTAGAAACTCGCGAGAACACGTTTAGTGTTCGTACCACAGATTTTTTTACTAACAACCTACAGGGGCACGGCATGCCGTGCCCCTACAAAAAAACCGCTCGTGAAACACGCAAACCCGTTTACTAAAAAGTCCAATTACTCAGATTCTTCAGTTGTCGAAAGGATAATCTGTGCAATTTTTATGTCTAACCCCAACCTCAAACCGTTAAAACCAAGAATGCTTCCCTGCTAACGAATAATCACCTTTGTCGTTATCAAAAGAATAATCCGTGAAATCTGTGTAATCTGTGGACAATAAAAGTTTTTTTAGCTTACCCGTTCATGCATCGTTCGATTTTTCCAAAAACTGATCCGCAAATCAAGCTCTTATCCAAAGTTCCTTGCGATTGTAGGTGCTCATCGCCGGCTCCAAGCCCTGCCGTAAAATGCCGGCGATCACCTCCTCTGCTAACGGTAATATCTTTTCTACTATCTTTGATTCATCCGCGCTAAACTCACCCAGCACGTGATCTACCATATCCCCCCCGGCGGCGCCTACCCCCAGGCGCAGACGAGGGAAACTATCCCCTACCAGACGGATGATGGATTCCAGGCCGCGGTGCCCGCCGGAACTACCAGAACACCTCAGGCGCATCCCGCCAAGCGGCAGGGCCACGTCATCGCAAACAACCAAAACCTGCTGCGGCCGCAGCCGTGCTGCGGTGAGAAAAGAGAGTACCGCTCGGCCGCTGTCGTTGATATAGCTCCTCGGTGACACCAGCGATAGCTGACGTCTAGCCAGAATCACTCGCCAAAGACGATAACGCGCCCGCCGCGGGTTCTCCTTCACCCGGGAGTGGTCGACAAGATGTTCTACCACCAGCCGACCCAGGTTGTGCCGAGTATTAACATACTCGTTCCCCGGATTTCCCAAGCCGACAACCGCCCGTATTTTTGTTTCTGGTCTAGTCACGCTGCTTTTCGCCTGCCATTGTTACTTTTTACGACTCACCCTCGAATTAGTGAGTTCGTTTGCGGACGAATACCATTTTTTTCACCACAGAGACACGAAGAACACAGAGTTTTCACAGAAGACTTTCCTCTGCGGTTATATAACCTTTTCTGTTTTTTGCCACCCACTAAAACGGAGAAAAAACTTTTTTCTACTTCTTCCCAGCTTTTTTATCATCTTTGGCATCAGCGGCAGGCTCTTCTTTCTTCTCCACCGCTCCTTCCTGCTTGCCGTCTTCCGACTTGGCCTCAGCCGCCTGATCTTCTGCAGCCTCTTCGCCAATAACCTCAGGCTCACCTACCGTCGCATCTTCCACCTCTACCTCACTGGGTCTGCTCACGGTGATCACGGTCTGCTCAACAGAAGTGATCATTTTCACGTCTGCGGGCACCTTTATATCCGAAACGTGCACCTTTTCCCCCATAGACAGTTCCGAGATGTCCAACTCAAAACTAGCTGGAATATCAAGGGGCAAACAGCGCACCTCTACCTCGTTCAGCAACGTCTCCACTACGCCGCCTTCTTGCACCCCCGGACAATCCTCAGCACCTTTGACCACTAACGAGATGGTGACCGTTATCTCTTCCTTCATAGAAACGCGATGAAAATCAATATGGACCGCCGCCCCGGTAAGCGGGTCTCGTTGCACCTCTTTAAGCAGAGAAGTATGCTTATCTTCCCCGACCTGTACGTCTATCAACACATTCTCCTCACCGATCTTGCTCAAAAGACCCTGGAGCGGCTTCGTTGCCACCTCTATCGAGACGCTCTTTATCTCCTTGCCATACAAAACTCCCGGCACCATTTGGCTGCGCCGCAGGCGCCGCGCGTTACCAGTACCCGACTTCGTCCGCTTACTAACTTGTAGTATCTCCCTTTCCATTACTTTCTCCTTTTTACTTTTTATCCACAGATTTCCCTCGTCTCGCAGATTACGCAAATGCACTTCGTTCCGCGGATTACACGGATTGCCAATCGAACTAATCTGCGTAATCAGCGTGCAATCAGCGCAATCAGCGCCCCCCTATTCAAATAACGAACTTATCGACCGCGACTTCTCTATACGCCGTATCACCTCAGCCAGCAACGGCGCGACAGACACCTGCCTTATTCTCTTACTTTGTTTCGCTTCCGCGGAAAGCGGTATAGAATCCGTCACTATCAACTCATCTATCGGACTGGCCTCTATCTTCTCCACGGCACCACCCGAAAGAATAGGGTGCGTACAGGCAGCAATGATCTTCTTTGCTCCATTCTTTCTCAAAGCTGCTGCCGCTTGGACCAGGGTAGTACCTGTACTGATCAGGTCATCAGGCATTATGGCGTTTTTGCCTGCTACTTCACCGATCAAGTGCATCACCTCCGTCTTATCGGGACCGGTTCGCCGCTTATCAACAATAGCCAAATCCGCGCCCAGCTTCTTAGCGGTAGCACGCGCTATCTTTATCCCGCCCACGTCTGTAGAGACGACCACCAAATTTTTTAACTTCTTCTTTTTCAACTCGTCAAGATATACCAGCGAACCGTAGAGATTATCTACCGGTATGTTAAAAAAACCCTGTATCTGGTCTGCATGCAAATCCATGGTTATCACCCGAGTCGCGCCCGCGGCTGTTATCAGGTCGGCCACTAACTTGGCGGTTATCGGTACGCGCGGCTGATCTTTACGATCCTGTCGAGCATATCCGTAATAGGGTATGATAGCGGTGATCCCCTGGGCCGAGGAGCGGCGAAAAGCGTCGATCATGATCAACAGCTCCATCAAGTGCTCGTTGGTAGGCGCTGAGGTAGACTGCATAATATAGACATTCTCATTACGGACGTTTTCATTTATGACAACCCGCGTCTCCCCATCCGCGAATTTACCCACAGTGATATTACCCGGTTTCGCTCGTAATTCTTGGCACAGCTTTTTCATGAGTTCGGGATTAGAATTACCGGCAAATATTCGCATTTCAGTCCTCCTTTGTTATCTCGCGTTTCGTTTCTCGCAGCTCGTAGCTCGTTTTGCTTCTAAATTTCGAATACTCCTAAAACATCTTGAACAGTTGAGCAGTAGATCAGGTGACCGCAGGATCAGAGGCCTTGCCTTAATCACCTGCTCACCTCTTCACCTGCTCTAGCCAGCATTGCCTTTCTATTTATCAAAACAGACATAGAAGGGCGATAGCTTACGCTTCGTTCCCTCAGCATCTCCGAAATTCGACATTCGAAATTAGACCGCTATCTCGATTTTCCAATCTCGATTGCTCTAGCCAACATTTCCCTTCTACTTATCAAAACAGACATAGAAGGGAAATGTTGGCTGGGGTGGGAGGGTATCAAACCGTTGTCGCTCGGGGTTCGCTCCGCTCGCCCTCTCTCCTCCCCATAGGGGGTGATCCCCCTCTGGTGGTCCGGCGCTGGATAAAACCATTGCGCCTGACCTGTCATCCCCCCTATCGTGAGGGAGTATCCTCCCTCACACTCCCTCCAGGTTCGAACCCCCTTCACATATATAATAACCGCTGGCTGGGGTGGGAGGGTTCGAACCTCCGATACAGGCTCCAAAGGCCCGTGCCTTACCACTTGGCGACACCCCAGTAATTTGTGCCCGAAGGGCACAAATTACAGAGCATTCGAGATTCGAAATTCGAGAAATGCTTCCGCAACTCGAATGCGGTCCAGTTTCGATTTTCGATTATCGAATAAAACAGCCAACCCCATCCTCCATAAGCCCACTGTGCCCAAAGGGCACAAATTACAAAAACAAAAGCCGGACGCACCGCGCCCGGCCAATTAACCTCACCGGGCTACTGTCAGCATCATCCTTGCCTATCATCGCCTCTCATTTGCTGTATTTTATATCATATTCGCTGTATGTCAAGATATTTTAGACTTCGTAACTCAATTTTTTTGTCTCTTTGGATAACGGCACTTACCACGACGACACGACGCTAACGGCTTTAGCCACAGAGGTCACAGAGAACACAGAGGAACGGCTTTTTTGGATAACGACAGCGGTAGTTCTTCGTTAACAGGGAAGCATTTTTGGTCTTTGCGGAATGCTTGAGGGCAACGGCGGACAGGCAAAGGTGTAAGAGGCACGGAGTAGAGGCGGGGTTGAAAACCGCCCGTACAATTTCTTTGGTGTCTCCGTATCCTTTGTGCCTACCGTTTGCCTTCAAGCGTTCCTTCCAAGACTAACAAGTGCTCCCCTCCCATCGGAGAGTAGGGGCGTATTGCAATACGCCCCTACATGCCGCCTGCCCTGCCTGTCCCGCCATAGTCGAAGACGATGGCGGAAGCCTGTCGAAGGGTTAACCAAAGAGAATCTTTTTAAGTTGTTCCTCTGTGACCTCTGTGGCCAATTAGTCGTTTTTGACGTTCCCTTGGTCCTGCGGGGGTCACTATCTCTCTTCCCATTTCCACCGTGTACCGTATTTCCTCTTGACTATACCCCATGTCTTCGGTAATAATGTCCTTCTAAACATTGGAGGATAAATACCGTGGGAATTTTCAGCAATCGAAATCCATACGACCAGATGAGCCGACGCAAGCGGCGGCCCACATTTAAAAAAGGACGCATCTTCTTCTTCCTCGCCCTGTTCGCGCTACTAGCACTGCTTTACAACCTCAAAGACGACATCAAACTCTACCGATATTTAAGCACGGCCAAGGCCCATTGGGAAGCCGGAGACAGCAGCGCCGCCAAACGAGAATTAGACGCCGCGCTGGAGATCCAGCTAGACAACCCAATGATCCATGACGGCCTGGGTTTTATCGCCCTAGCCGAGGGGAACTTCACCCGAGCGGAAGAAAAATTTCAACTGGCCATCCGTTACGGCATCAAACTCAACAAAAAAATTGACCAACTGGCCGCGGGGAAAAACTTTATCGACCAGGGAAAATACCTGGAGGCGCTGGCCGCTTTCAAGCATATTTGCGATATAAGGAACGACGTAGCGGAAGCCCACTTGGGCTTGGCCCTGGCTAACCATGCTCTGGGAAAAATTTCGGCAGCTGTTTCCGGTTATCAAACGGCGCTCAATCTTGACCCTGGCCTTGAATTCGCCCAGACAATGCTGGATACCGCCAACGATGAAAAAGAGCGGGGCAGTATAGACTTGGTACTTGACCGCAACGGCAACAGTCTGCTCAAGCGTCCCCTAAGCAAAAAAGCCGTTGCCTATGAATTTGACAACGGCCCGCTGCTGGCCCATGTGCTCGGTTACCATGATTCCCGCAAGGGCAGCTACAACGTCGGTTCCTTCGGCCTGCTCGGGAAACACCACGCGCTCTTCCCCGGAAACAAACTGATCCTGACCATAGACCTGGAACTGCAAAGTATTGTCTATTCAAGCCTGGGCCACTACGTCGGCGCTGTCGTCGCCATCGACCCGCGTACCGGCGAGATACTAGCCGCCCTCTCTCAGCCTACTTATGACCCCAACAAACTGAAAAAATGGGCAAACTACCTTAAATATCGGCGCAACAAATACAAGCCCCTGCGCAACCGCTTGACCCAGGCCCTCTATGAGCCCGGTTCTATCTGTAAGATCATTACCGCCGCCGCCTGCCTGGAGAGCAAGCTGGACTTGACTGGTGTTTTCCCGCTTAACTGCCGACAATCCACAATTATCGAAGGCAAACCGTTTTGGGACTGGCGACGCCATAACAAGGTCAAAGATCTGGACCAGGCCTTCCTCGATTCCTGTAATATTGCCTTCGCCAAGCTCGGCTTCGCGCTCGGCGCCTCCCGCCTGCACGAATACAGCAACCGCTTCGGCTTTAACGCTGAGCTGCCGTTTGACCTGCCGGTAAAAAAGAGCGTTTCCCCCGGCACTTACATCTCCCGCTATGAGCTGGCCGAAGCTTCTACCGGCCTGGGAAATAAATACAAGGTTACAGTCCTTCACGCCGCGACCATCGCCAGCAGTATCGCCAACAAGGGGATGCTGATGCGCCCTCATCTGGTAAAAGAGATCCGTGACTTCCGAGGCAAAACGGTAAAAAAAATCGAGCCGGCTGAATGGCGCAAGGTGTTTTCTCCGGCCACCGCCGTCGAGCTAAACACGATGATGATAGACGGCGTAGAAAAAGGCACAGGTATCAAGGCCCGTATCAAAGGGATCAAGGTTGGCGGCAAGACCGGCACCTCCGGCGACAAGAACCCCGCGTATCACGGCTGGTTTATCTGCTACGCTCCCGCCGATAATCCGACCATCGCCCTGGCCATCCTCTGCGAGCACGCCGGCACCGGCAAAGATCACGCCGCGCCAATCGCTAAAAAGATATTAAGTCGGTATTTAAAACAGGATAAGAAAAAGTAGACAGCAGGCAGTATACAGGGATCAGGGGGCGGGGGGCGGGGGTCAGTTAGGCAGATAAAGCAACGAGGCGAGCCACTTGGCTCGCCTCGTTTTTAATCCCCACATACTACATACCGTGTACTATCTAATTAACGCTGGTCAACCAGCTCTATTCCCTTGGCCTTAAGCTCATCAGCCTTCTCCAATATATCCTTGGCCGCGGGCGCATCCAAAACATAGATCATATTGCCGCCGTCCTGCGCGTACTTCTGACCGTAAGAAATAGGCACATCCGCGGTTACCTCGCCCAGCAGTGATTCAGCAATCGGGCCGGTCTTGCGCTCACCGTTGGCTACCAGCAATACGGTCTTGGCCTTGTAGACCAGCCCCGCGCCCATCGAAGTAGCGTACCAGGGAGCGTCCTCCTTGCTGGGGAAATGACCGTCTGAGACAGCGTTCTCCACGGTATTATCGTCCAGCTTGACCAGCAGCATCTTCAGTTCCAGAGGAATGCCGCTCTCGTGGAAGGCCACGTGACCACGGCCACCCACGCCGACTATATGCAAGTCAATGCCTCCGGCCGCGTCTATCTTATTGATATAACCATCGATGATCTCTTTCTTGATCCAGCTCAGGTACTCGCTCTTGGCGTCGTCCTTGATCACGATGGCCTTGCCCTTGTCCGCCCCCTCTTCCGTCCAGTCGTCCTTGTTAGCTTCCAGCTCAGCGACCATCTTTTTCTGGTCAACCAGGGTACCCCAGGGCACAAAGGTGTCTTTAAACTTCTTGTCCAGCAAACTAAACAGCTCCTGCACCATGAAGTAGCCATAAGACTCAGGATGCAACACACGCTGCGCGGCATTCATCGCGGGCAGACCAACGTACTCGTCCAAATTAAAGCTGGTCACCTGGGCCGGGTCAAACTCGCCCTTGTTCGCCGCCTCGGCCAATACCCTGTAAGCGCCAACCGGCGTGTTGCCTGTAGCCAAACCAAGCACATAGTCACCGCCCTTACCCTTGATGTCGTTGACCATGATCTCACCGGCAACTTTACTCATCGCCTCAAAATCTTTAGCTACGATTACCTTAAAAGCCATCCCATCCTCCTTTTTTAAAATACGTTTTATCTCCCCCAAAAACAAAAAAACACTCTCAAGGGAGCGGATTATAACAACTATGCTTACTGAATGCAAGTTTTTTTCAACAGTGTTTTTCAACACATGCGCAAGACGGTACAAAACCTCAGTTACGCTGGAGCGCATTTTTGGCTGTTAGGCAAACTTCAAAACTGGACAGTTTAAACTTCAAAAGTGGACACCTCCGAACACGAACTTGGAGTTAGGTATTAAGCGTTCATCCCCTCCCTTGATGGGAGGGGATAAAGGGGA
>JAUXIB010000049.1 GCA_030621225.1 candidate division FCPU426 bacterium | reverse complement strand
GTCGCGCTCAGCGTTATGGTATCGGTTGCTGTACGCGTCATTGACGGCGTGACCGTTTCGGTGGTTGTTCGTGTATCGGTCGCGGTACGGGTATCGGTTGGTGTATGCGTCCGCGTAATACTCAGAGTATCGGTATCAGTTACAGATTCAGTATAGGTGCGGGTGTGAGTCTCAGTATTAGTCTTGGTATCCGTCGGCGTGTGAGTCGGCGTCACCGTCATAGTAATGGTAGGAGTCGGCGTTGGCATACCGGCAATCGAGATCATGTTCATGTAGAAAAAAGAGGGATCCGGCGGCGGCGGTTGCTCGTGAGCTATCGGGTGCTCCTCGGCGTCCAGGTAAGCGGCGTCCTGGATGTTTTCGATGACGTTGCACATCGCTATCTCGTCCGACCAGCGGAAAAGCACACCCTTGTCACTAATACCATCGGTAACACCAACACCAGTAAAAACGTCGCCGACCGGCACGGATATCTCTATGTCAAAGAACGTCCCATCCCAATTAACGTTAACGGCGAACGGATTCGGATTCGTGCCGTTAGAATCCCAAGTGCCACCATCCCAAAATGCCACCTCACTGATCCAACTGTTACCGTCATGAAATACCTTGACGCCAAAATCCTCGCCCGCCTCCAGCGTCCCGAGAACACCCGCGTCAGGAGACAGGACGTGATCGTGTGTTCCGGTACCGCGACCCTCAAACAGTAAGTTAAACTCGTCAGCTTGTCCATTGTTTGAATCACGCAGCCTAAAGGCGAAATAGATATCATGCGCAGCGGTCACGCCGGTCTTCTTGATCCAAGTCTCTATTTCGCTGTATTGTCCGTCCGCCACGAAAGGCCAAACATCGTGGAAGGCGTCAGCGTATTCAGTCACCTCGTCAATGCCGCCATCAACCAAGGACGGCACAACGGCCGAGGTAGGCATCTGCCAATTAAGCTCCCGCACGAACACCTGGTAACCGGTCCCCGCGCCCACCTTGCCATCATACTCATACACACGAATATAATAGGTGCCTGGCGCCGGGAAGGTATAAGTGGTCGATTCTAACGCACCGTAATACTTGTCCACATCCGGGTCGCCGTCCGAGTCGGCGGTCAAGTTAATTATGCCACCCCCGTTATCGTATAACTCAAAGACCAAGTCATGCTTGCCTAACGGCACCAACATTACCAAGTGCGGCAGGCTGGCGTCGGTTACCTCAAAGCTGATCCAGTCCTCGTCATCAACAGCGTGAAAATCATGCACCATCGGGATCATCGAGTTCACCGTGACCGGCTTGGCCGCCAGCCGTGCGTTGTCCGCCTCATAAATATCAGGAGCAGGCGCCCAAATAGGCCCCTCTATCCACAGGTTATAGCCGGTGCCGCAACCAGCGGCGATAATGCTGTTCCGGCAACGGACAAAATAGACCCCATCGACCGGCGCGATGAACTTGAACCGTTCCATTAGTCCATCGCCCCAGTTATTCACATAGGCGATGTTGGTTGTTCCATCGGGCAGGTAAATGAAAAAATCCGGGTCAAACAACGCCGAGGTGCGGCAGACATCTCCCATAGTAACAGTATATTCCTGTCCGCCCTGCGCGTAGAAACGCACCCAGTCCTCATCCGAGGTGTTGTGAATGTTGTGAAAAGTCTTACTACCGTCAGTGGGCATCAGCGTGGCCGCGCCCGCGCTGTCATCACCTTCAAGCAGATCGGCGGCGACCCGATAGGCCCGAAAATCATATTCATATCCAGCACCCCAAGAAGTACCGTTGAACTCCTTGACCAGGGCGTAATATGTCCCGCCGGCGCCATAGCCGTAAGAGACAAACTCACCCGCTCCGGAAATATAACCGTCGCCCTGCGCGACCTCGACCGCGGGAGGCGCGGCCTCGTATAGATTGATGACGATGTCTGGCTTAGCACCCAAATTCACTGTTTCGGCACAGATCGTGCAGGGGCCGGCCGTCACCAACTGGAAGAAGTCATAGTCGGAATCCCCGCAGCCAAGATTATGATCAATAGATAGCTGCCCCTCGATAGTGTCCAAATCGTAAATGGTGCCGACATCATAGGTGTCGTCCACCTCGTAAGCATCCTCGCCTGCCGCGAACACATTCAATTGTTTGGCGCTGATGGTGTATTGCGTGGCCAGGTTGCCGAAGGCACCGGTCACCACCCCGGTGTCAGTGCGCACGCGCACGTAGTAAGTGCCGCCCGCGCAACTGAACAATTTCGCCGAAACACCCACCCCGTAGTTAAACCCCTTGCGCGTAAATAGTTCGCTGGTGCCATCCGTGTCAAACACGGTCAATTCGATGACCCCCAGCGGCCCGACATCCATGACTTCGACCAGAACCTCCTCGCCGGCGGCCAACACCACCGCCAGGTAATCCTCGTCCTCGATCCAGCCGCCACTGTACTCAGCGTGGAACCAGTGCACTTGCGAGGCTCCATCAACCGTCAAACCGTTGGCCATCCCCCAGTTATCATCGTCCTCGTGCGGGTCCTTGATCGACTTGGCCACGCGCACCTTGTAGCCGCAGGAATTACTATTCCAATCATTTATCCCTAATTCAATAGTAGTGTTGCCATTAAGCCGGAAGGGAAATATTTCCGGTTCTCCGCCAACTCCGCTATCCATTATCCCAGCTGAGCTACAACCAAGATTCAAATCCACTTTCAAGTCTACATGTTTCGGGAAATCATAGACCCATGCGACGTACCCCTCATATTGAAGCCCATCGAAAGTAACCCAGTCAACATCGGCGCTGCCATCATAGGCCAGCGAATGGTCCTGGGCAGGCGCGTCTACAGTGATCAACGAAGCAGTCGCGCAGGTATCGTTATCCTCCCAAGAATCCGCCGGGATAGCACTCACACTCAGGTCATAATACCCCCCAAGCTTGCCAAATCGCTCCATGAACCTGACATAATACACACCGGCGTGTATCGCCTGGTAAATCCCGGTCTCGTTCGCCCCCGCAGCCCCGCCGTTGATCTGTCCCAGGAAACTGTATCCATCAGAATCATACACTTCTATCTGCACATCTGTCGCCGCTTCCACGTTTAAAGCACTCAAATCAAGCCAATCCCCGGCGTTGGCAACGTTTACCGCAACCCAATCGTTATCATTGCAATAATGAAAAGTATGGTATTGGATCTCACAGTCACCCGGGAAGGGCGCGACATAAGGATGGTCATCCATCTCATACTGATCCTGGGCAGGACTCTGCGGCGGGTCGAACTCAAGGATATCAAGCACGTAAGCGCCGCTACTGCCTGTTTGCCTTACCTCAAGCCGTACCGGCTCGCTGGTTGGAGAGTACCAGAGAATCTTGTTGTCGAGCGTGTTGCAATTATACCAGGAGTAGGCGATCTCATCATTCGCAGCGCAAGCGGCGGGATAATAGAGGTAGAGGTCCGGGTCTACTCCCGCGGCCGAGAAGGTCTGCATCTTGTAGAAGGTATCGGCAACAGCGTTGAATTCAACCCAATCACTCTCGCTCGAGCAGAACGTGTGATCCTCGTGGACAAGCGGCACGGCAACCACGCGCGCGGTAAGGCAAGTATCATCCTCCTCCCAACCATCCTCGATACAAGGACCGGCGCGAAGAGCGGCTGTAGCAAAAAGCAGTATAAAAAGAAGCAGAAAAGCAGGCAGCCTGCCGGCGAAAGCCGTTCGAGAGCGAAACATTTTGACGTTACAATACAAATCCATCCTGGTAACCGCTCGCCCCGTTAGATCAACCATCCCAACGCACCAACCATATGATAAAAAAACTCTATCATCTCCATATAGGTTAGTCAAGCTCTGCTTAAAGCTTATTCGTAATTCAGGGCGCCTCACAAACGCCATTCCCTGTATAATACTCCCACTATGAGTAAAAAACAGATCGGCATCCTGGCGGGAGTAGGAGCCAGCATAATGTGGGCACTGGAAGGAGTATACGGCAAGCTGGCCATTGCCGAGGCCGGGCTTGTGCACACTGTCTTCATACGTGCCACGCTAGTGTGTCTGCTCTCGCTCATCTATGCGCTGGTCACTACGCGAGGTCAGATCGGCGTCAACCGGCGTCAATTCTCGGTCATCGTCTACACTGCCATTGCCGGGACCCTGGGCGGTGATTTTCTCTACTTCTATGTCCTGACCACCACCCCCGTCACTAATGCCGTGCTGATCGGACACCTGCAGCCGGTCTTCATCATCTTGATCGGCTATTTCATCTTGAAAAGCGACCGCATCACGCGCAACGATTATCTGGGCATAGCCCTGCTCGTCTTTGCCTCCCTGCTGGTTACTACGCGCACCTGGAATAATCTGATCGCCCTACGGCTTGGCAGCCGCGGCGACGCGCTGATGCTGCTGGCGGCTCTGCTCTGGTCCACATCGGCAATCGCCATGCGCAAATACCTGGCCAGCTTGAACGCAGGAGTAATGATCCTTTACCGCTTTGGCCTGGGGGCACTGGTACTGGGCGGCATATTGATCGCACGCGGTGAAATGGTATTGCCCGGCCGTTACGCCCTGCTCACCGGCCTGATCGTAAGTATCGGCTTCCTGCTCTACAGCGAGGGGATCATCCGCATCAAAGCGGCCCAACTGGCGGCACTCGAGCTCTGCGCCCCCTTCTTCGCCGCCCTGCTCGCCTACTCAATATTACACGAGACACTGACGCCAATGCAGGCATGCGGGATCACAGTTCTTTTTGCGGGAGTGTATTTTATCTCTAAAAAAGAAGAACTCTAACGAACAACGGACTGCATAACTCATAATTCAGAATTCAGAATTCTTTATAGTCTATTATGCTATAATTCCTGCTTATCATCCGCAAACATTCTTTGAGGAGAAACCAATGAAGCTAGGTATAATCGGCCTGCCGCAGGCCGGCAAAAAAAATCTCTATCAACTGGTGACCGGCAAGCCGGTAAGCGCCAGCGCTGACAAGCGGGGCGAGATACTGGGCGTAGCTGATATGCGTGACGCTCGTTTTGACCAACTGGTCAAGATGTATTCCCCGGCCAAAGTGGCTCCGGCGCGGATCGAAATACAACTACTGCCCAAGATCGAGGAAACTACCATCCGCGACGGCGCCATCTTCAAAGATATCGTTTCGCTGGACGCGATCTGCCACCTGGTACGCGGCTTCAGCGATGATAATATCTACCATCTCAAGGGATCGGTCGATCCACATCGTGACATAGAATTCGTCAACGCCGAGCTGGTACTGCACGACCTGCTCTTCATCGAGAAACGCCTCGAACGAATAGAAAAGAGCGAGAAGAAGCACGACGCCAAGGCCGCCGCCGAGGAAGAAGCACTGCTGCTCAAGTTACGTAGTCACCTGGAGAATGATCAGCACCTGCGCACTCTCAGCCTGGGCCAAGAGGAGGAAAAAGCCATTCTCAGTTACCCCTTTATTACCCGTAAACAAATGCTGATAGTACTCAACACCGACGACTCCGGCGCCGACAAGCGAGATGCGGCGAATGAACTGGCTGCCGCCTATGCGCCGCTCGGCCTGGAAGTGATGCAGCTGGCGGCGCGGCTCGAGGCCGAAATCGTTGAGTTAGACGACGATGCGGCACGCCAAGAGTTCATGGCAGACGCCGGCATTGCGGAGCCGGGGCTCAATGTGCTTTCGGCGCTGGCAATAAAGACGCTGGGGCTGATCTCGTTCTTCACCGTGGGCGAGGACGAAGTACGCCAGTGGCAGCTAAAAGCCGGCTCCACCGCGCCCGTCGCAGCGGGAGTGATCCATAGCGACTTTGAGCACGGCTTTATCCGCGCCGAAGTGATAAAGCACCAAGACCTGGTCAGCCTGGGCAGCGAGGCGGAAGTCAAGAAGAACGGTAAGCTGATGGTTATGGGAAAAGACTACATAGTTGAAGACGGCGACGTGATTCACTTTCTATTCAATAACTGACAAGCACTACCCCGGGAAGTGCTCAGGATTGGCAACCAAATACCAAATACTAAACACCAACGACTAGCCTTTAATCACTTCCCTGATCGCGGCAAAAACACCGAGCGCGTCGAGCCCGTATTTATGCTTTAATTCTTGGGGCGTGCCGTGTTCGATGAATTGATCCGGCAACGCTATCGGCAGGAACTTCGCTTTTATCCGTTTGGCGTGCAACAGCTTGCTCAATTCACTCCCCAGAGACCCTTGCGCGCTGTTCTCCTCTACCGTCACCACTAGCTTGGTCTTGGCGGCAAGCTTGAGGATCGTTTCCTGGTCAAAGGGTTTAACGAAGCGGGCGTCAAACACCGCGCAGGAACGCCCCGCCGTCGATAATTCTTCGGCAACCTCCATCGACGTGTCAACCATACTGCCTACCGCCACGATCAAAACGTCCTTACCCTCGCGGCGCAATACACCCCGCCCCGCTTTGATCGGCGCAATTTTCCACTTGCTCTCGCTGGCCGTGCCGCGCGGATAGCGAATGGCTACCGGCCCCGACTGCTTTACCGCCCAAGCCAACATCATCTCCAGTTCCCGCGCGCAAGAAGGCGCGAGCACCGTCAGGTCCGGCACCAGGGAGAGATAAGATATGTCCAGCACCCCCTGGTGGGTCTCCCCATCTTCGCCTACCAATCCCGCGCGGTCTACCGCGAATATCACCGGTAGTTTTTGCAGGCAAACGTCTTCTATTATCTGGTCGAGTGACCGCTGAAGAAACGTAGAGTATATCGCCACCACCGGCCTGGCGCCACCGGCGGCCAACCCGGCAGCAAACGTCACCGCGTGTCCTTCGGCAATGCCGACGTCATAGAAACGCCGCGGATACTTCCTCCTAAATTCTTCCAAGCCCGTACCATCCGGCATAGCGGCGGTTACAGCCACTATTTTTTTATCTCTGTCGGCCTGCCTGAGCAACGCACGCGAGAATATTTCGGTATAACTAAGCGAATCATCCTCTCCCTTCACCGCCCGGCCATCGCCCACGCAAAACGGGCCCACTCCATGCCAAGACTCAGGCTGCCGTTCAGCCGGCGCGTAACCCTTCCCTTTTTTGGTCAGCACATGCAACAGGATGGGATATTCATATTTTTTAAGGCGTTGCAAGGTAGAGATCAGTTCGTTTATATCATGCCCGTCAATCGGTCCAAAATACTTGAATCCCAATTCCTCGAATATAACCCCCGGCACGATCAGCCCCTTGGCGCTCTCCTCGATCCGCTTGGCCAGCTTGAGCATCGGTTGACCCAAAGGAACGTGCTTTAATATCGCCTCCACCTCCCGCTTGGCCCCGATGTAAATATCATCAGTAATAATACGATTAAGATATCGCGACATCGCGCCCACGTTCTTAGCAATAGACATCCGGTTATCGTTCAACACCACCATCAGGTTCTTGCCATGTACACCGGCCTGATTAAGCGCCTCAAAAGACATGCCGTTACCCAAAGCGCCGTCACCACAGACAGCCACTGCCTTGAACCGCTTGCCGCCCAGACTGGCCCGAGACTGGCATAAGCCGAGCGCAACCGATATAGCGTTACCCGCGTGACCTGTAGAAAAGACATCATACTCACTCTCGGTACGCTTAGGAAAGCCACTGATACCGCCCGCGCGACGTAGAGTAGCGAATTTTTCGGCCCGACCGGTCAAAACCTTATGCGCATACGCCTGGTGCCCAACATCCCAAATAAGTTTATCGCGAGGGGTATCCAGGGCATAGTGCAGAGCTATAGTTAATTCCACCGCCCCCAAGCTGGCGCCGAGATGGCCGCCGATCTTTGAGACTACTTCAATAATATATTGCCGTAGTTCGGCCGCAAGCCCGACAAGCTCAACCGACCCCAGCCTGCGAAGCTGGCGGGGGGAGGTGACCTTGGAAATTAGGTTGTAGTTGTCTAAATTCATAATCCAATATCTCGGTCTATAAACAGCGTCCAACGTCACGCGCCTGCCCTACGTAGCCTTGGCGAAGTATGGTCTAATGTCTAACGTCGCCTACTTTTCGTAGCTCGTAGCCTGCCCTGAGTTCCGTCGAAGGGCTCGAAGTTCGCAGCTCGCTGTCTACTGACTACTGACCACGTATCGCACGGCGTATAACGTGCATCCCCTGTATTTAGTCGTTAGTATTTGGTATTTGGTTGGTCGTTCCGACACTCCAATATTAAACAAAATTTAGTTGCCGACTAGATACTAAATACCAGCGACTAACGACTGCCTAAAAGCACAACACCGCCAAGAGTATCCCGTAAACGCTGCCGGCAATGACTTCCACCGGCGTATGCCCGACCAGTTCCTTCAAGCGTCCACCGTACAATCGATGGTCATGATACATTTCTTTTATTATCCGGTTGAGCACTTTGGCCTGCTCCCCGGCAGCGCGACGCAAACCGGCCGCGTCATACATCATGATCAGTGAAAAACAAAAGCAAACCATGAACACAGGCGAGGTCCAACCCGCCGTCATCCCGATCATAGTACTCAGCGTTGAGACCGTCGCGGAGTGCGCCGAAGGCATGCCGCCGGATTCATAAAAAAGACTGAGATCCAGCTTGCGGTACTGAATATAGTGCAACACCACCTTTATGGTCTGTGAAGATATCCAGGAGATCAAACAGGCATAAAATATTTTATTGGTCAAGACAGCGATAAGTGTTTCCATAATTCAGCTCGTTTCCAAATTTAATCCACAGATTACACAGATTACACAGATTTTTTCTTAGTAACCGAAAAACTACTTTCAAAAAAACCACCCACAAAATACGCAAACCCGCTTACTAAAAAGTCCAATTACACCGATTCCATTATCATCATTTCTTAGTAATCCGTGTAATTTTTATGTTCAACTTCAACCTCAAACCGCTGAAACCAATAATTGCTCCCCTTATTACGAAGAAGACTGTTGTCTTTATCTAAAGATTTTTTTAAGTCGTTCCTCTGTGTTCTCTGTGACCTCTGTGGCTAATTAGCCGTTATCCAAAAACCAATCTGTGGATCAAGCCTTTTATGCTTAATTTTTCCTAGCAATAATATAATCCGCGATCGCGTCCAGGGGCATCGCCCTGTTCCCAAACGGCTTCAGAACCCGCCTGGCCAGTTTCACTTCCTGCGCCGCGTGGCGTCTTGCACCCTCAACCCCGAAATGACTGACAAAAGTAGACTTCCCTTGCCGCCGGTCAGAGCCGGTATCTTTCCCGGTACTCTTCCTACTGCAGGTAGCATCCAACAGATCATCCGCTATCTGAAAAGCCAAGCCGATGTGTCTGCCATAACGACCCAGACGACCAACCTCCCGCGAATTAGCTCCAGCCAAAATGCCGCCGATGCGCAACGAAGCAGCGATCAAAGCGCCTGTCTTTTTGAGATGCAGTTCACGCAAACGGGCCAAGGAGATGTTCTTCTTCTCGGCCGCCAGGTCAAGCACCTGCCCGCCGACCATGCCACCCGGCCCTGCCGCCCGCGCCAGTTCCCGCATAGCCTCAACCACCTGCTGCGCGGATACACCGCCCTTGCCTGCCTGACTGGCCAATAACTCAAAAGCCATAGTATTAAGCGCGTCACCGGCAAGGATTGCCGTCGCTTCATCATAACGCCGGTGACAGGTCGGTACTCCACGACGCCAATCATCATTATCCATCGCTGGCAAATCATCGTGAATTAGGGAATAAGTATGCACCAGTTCTACCGCGCAGGCCGCAGGTAAAAAAGATCGCCATCGGCCACGGAGCATCTCCGCTCCAGCTAAAACCAGCGTGGGTCTAAGACGCTTCCCGCCGGCAAAAACACTGTACCGCATCGCGCGAAGTGCTTTGCTGCCGGCGCCGCGGCCAAGCCGCAAGACCTTGCGCAGGTGGTCGTTGACGACTTTGCGACGAAGGGCTATGTAGGCTTTTAGGTTGAATTCCATTCCCCCCCTCGAAAAAGATTGAATTACCACCCTCACCTTAATCCTCTCCCATCAAGGGAGAGGAAACTGCGGTTCCCTCCCCCCTGGAGGGGGAGGGCCAGGGAGAGGGGGATCAATATTATCACGCTCACGCTCCCCGCGTTCTTCAAAAAAGTAGAAATTCGCCACATACCAAACCGACTAGCCCTTCGACTCACTTCCTCCTACGCCCCCATGTCTTCCTGTCGGAAGACAGGAATGGGGGCTACGGCGTAACAGGTCGTTCGCTCAGGGCCCTGCACCTGAGCGGACTAACGCGAATGGTACAGGGATACTAAATACAAGATACGAAATACCGCTTTTTACTATTTAGCTTTCGCCCTGGCAAAAGCCAGCTTGACAGTATTAGCAAGCAACATGGTAATCGTCATCGGGCCCACACCACCCGGCACCGGGGTAATGGCTTTCGCCTGTTTGACCACCGAGGGAAAATCTACATCGCCGATCACTTTATCGTTAACCTTGTGCGAGCCGACATCGACAACCACCGCGCCCCGTTTGACCCAACCCTTACCCACCATCGCCGGTTGGCCCGCGGCCACAATAAGCAAATCGGCGGAACGCGCCTCCTTTTTCAGATCGACGGTACGCGTATGGCAGAAAGTCACCGTGGCGTGCCGTCTGAGCAACATCGCCGCCATCGGCTTGCCGACTATATTACTGCGCCCGATGATCACGGCGCGTTTGCCCTTTAATTCACATTTATAATAGTCCAGGATCTCCATTATCCCTGCCGGAGTGCAGGGCATCGTCCCCTCGCTTCCCGACCAAAGGCGTCCCGTGTTCAGGTAATGCAAGCCGTCAGCGTCTTTGCCCGGATCAATAGACTGGATCACTTCTTCCTCGCTGTGCTTACCAGGGAGCGGCAATTGAACAAGGATACCGTCCACCCTTTTGTCTTGGTTGAGCTTTTTTACAAGATCCAGCACGGCGGCGCGGCTAACGCCGGCCTTGAGATTATGCTGCACAGAGTCAAGTCCGACCTTGGCACAGGCTTTACCCTTCATGCCAACATAGAGTTTGCTAGCCGGATCATCCCCCACCAGCACCACATCTAACCGCGGAGCTCTGCCATAACACCGCAAAAACTTGGCCGCCTGCTTACTCAAACGATGCCGTAATTCATCCGCCACTCTCTTCCCGCCAAGAATTTCCGCCGACATTTTATTACCTCGTTTAATATTAAATTTAAACCGTATTCTCACCACAGAGACACAGAGTAAAATGAGAATTCACAGAGTTCTTTTTTAAAACCACAAGTCTTTTAATGCCGTTTTTTCTCTGTGCTCCGCTGTGTCCTCTGTCCTACTCCGCTAAAGCTACGTAGGACTTGACCCTTCGTAGCACAAAGTGCGAAGTAGGGTGGCTCTGTGGTTAAAAACACCCTCAATCCTTACTCGCGTTCCTCAAGTACCACTCCACCGTCAGTTGTCATCAGCCCTCTTCTCTTAACCAAAAATCAAACTATCCCGCTCTCCTGCTCCATATTCTCTCTACATTGTATGCAGTAGAGCGCCCAGGGTACTGCTTTCAAACGTCCCTTGGATATATCCTTGCGACAACGATGACACTGCCCATAACTGCCGTCCCCGACCCTCCTCAGCGCGTTTTCCACCTTCTGCAACAGCAGCCGCTCGTGCTCGCCGAGCCCGTGTAAAAGCACATCTTCATAAGCCTCGGAAGCACTATCACCAAAATCCTTGACCTCGCTCTTGCTATACTCACGCTTACTTTCGCGTCCAGTGGCCTCCTTTAACAAGCCCTTCTTTTTTTCCAAGAGTTTCTTTTCTACTTCTTTAAGCTTCTTTTTATCCATTTCACTGCCTCCTTCTTTCTCGTCGCGTGGTTATTGTCCTCAGCGTCTAACGTCACACGTCTAATGTCTAACGTCGCCCACAACGTTTAACCTTTAACCCTTATCCCATGTACTAACGAGCTACAAAACAGGCCTCTGGCCTTATGCCATTATCAAATTATCAGCGGTCATTTCTACGGGTTTTTCAATGTTTAGTAAATACAGAATGGTTGGCGCTATGTCTGACAGGATCCCGCTTTCCTTAAGCCGGATATCCTTATGCTCCTTAGCGATATAAACAAACTCTACTGGATTTTTAGTATGCGCAGTCTTGGGCACATTATTTTCATAATCAAACATCTCCTCAGCATTGCCATGATCCGCTGTCAGCAAGACCACATTATCTTTTGCTAAGGCCTCAGTCACTACCCTGCCAACACACTCATCTACTACACGAACAGCTTCTACGGCCGCTTTGTAGTTACCAGTGTGCCCGACCATATCACAATTAGCAAAATTCAGTACGATAAGCGTATATTCTTGTTTCTCGATTTCTTTTACTACTGACTCCGCAATATCATACGCGTTCATTTCAGGATGCTTTGCGAACATAGAGGGATCATATCCACTCTTAACTTCTATCCTATCCTCGCCCTTAAAAGGCGCAATGACTTTACCATTAAAGAACGAGGTCACGTGCTTAAACTTCTGCGTCTCCGAAACACGGAGTTGTTTCAATCCTTTCCTGCTAATCAATTCACCCAAGAGATTGCTCATCCCCGCAGAGTCATCCATCGAATCAAGAATATTATACTGAAATGAGTCATAATATTTAGTTAACCCACAGTAGACCACATTCAACTTCTCCTGCCTGCTACCAGGATAATCGCTTTCCACAAATGCTTGCGTCAGTTGAATCGCCCTGTCTTGCCTGTAGTTGAAATGAATGATCGAATCACCGTCCTTGACGCCAGGATATCCATTTATAATGGATGGTAGCAAGTATTCATCATACATTTCTGCTCCATCCGGAGTACTGTCATTCTCATAGCCTCTCTCTATTGCCTCCTCAGCGCTATCCACCTTAATACCTTCCGCCTTGGTAATCGCATTATATGCTTTGTCCGTCAAATACCAGTTTTCGCCCCTATCCATAGCATAGTATCTTCCTATCAAAGTCCCTATTGTTCCAATATTAAGACTTTTCATCTTCTTTTTTAAATCGCTCAAATATCTTTTTGCGCTTCGCGGCGGGGTATCTCTTCCATCTGAGAAGAAGTGAATATACACATTGTTTATTTTTTCACATTTAGCATATTTAAGAAGTTCAAACAAATGATCTTGATGTGCGTGCACCCCTTCGTCCTGGACCAGACCCATGAGATGCAATGCCGAGTTATGCTTAATACAATTAGCCAGAGCTTCTCTAAAGTTCTTGTTACGGGAGAAAGTTCCATCTCCGATTGAATCATTAATTCTTGCCAGTTCTTGTTTGACGATCCGCCCAGCTCCCATATTAAGGTGTCCTACCTCTGATGATCCTTGATATCCTTCCGGCAAGCCAACCGCGCTTCCGGCGGCTTCCAATATCGTATTCGGGTATTCTTTTAGATAGGCATCTACATTGGGAGTCAATGCATTTGCAACAGCATTATATTCTCCGCCGGCAGCTATCCCCCAACCATCCCTTATCACCAAAACCACTTTCTTCATCATGTTATTCCTTGCATACAAAACAGCTTTTACAATGATCCAATCCGCTTAAACGTTCACAAACCATGTTAAATGCCGATATAGCGCCCTCGGGCTTTTGGTTACTTCGGCACGGTCATCTTACTACCTTTCGATAATTTACCCAAAACCAATCTGTGTAATCTGCGGAGCCTCTATCTGCGCAATCCGCGATTCCGCAAACGAATCCCCCGAAAGCGAAGTGATTATAACGGTCAAGCATATAAGTGTCAATGAAAAAGCACAATTTGATTGGAAACAGGAAGATAGATGGTGACCCCACCACCAAGTCAACCACCTTTGTAAAACTACGGCGAGTCAAGTCAAGACACAAAAAAACGGCTTTGAATCCACAGATTACACAGATTTCACAGATTATTCTTTTTTATAACGGCAAGGTTGATTCTTCGTTAGCAGGAGAGCATTTTTGACCTTAACAGTTTGAAGTTAAGGTTGAACATAAAAATTACACCGATGATAACGGAGGAATCTATGTAATTGGACTTTTAAGGAAACGGGTTTGCGCGTTTCATGAGTGAGTTTTTTTGGTAGTCTTGAATTACTAATAAAAAAATCTGTGTAATCTGTGTAATCTGTGGATCATCTTTGGTGGTGAAAGACTTTCGTTTTTTCGAAAGGGGGTCATGCTGTCTATTCCGTTCCCTAAAGCACAATTAGTCGTTGAAGTCGGAG
>JAUXIB010000247.1 GCA_030621225.1 candidate division FCPU426 bacterium | reverse complement strand
AAACCACAGAGCAAGTGATACGCCGCCTGATGTCCTTCCTGCACAAGATAGGTCTTATCCGATGGCACCTTAAACACGGCATCGGCCTCCCCGGCCAACGCCCCTCCCTTGGCGCCGGTAAAGGCAATCACGCTACCACCCAGTTCTCTGGCCCGTTTGGCGGCACGCACCACATTAACCGAATCGCCCGAAGTGGAAATAGCGAACAATACATCCCCCGGTTTCATTAGTGCTTCTACCTGCCGCTCAAAGATCCGCTCAAAACCCAAGTCATTGCCGGCGGCTGTTAATATCGAGGTATCCGTAGTCAAGGCAATAGCGGGCATGGCCCGGCGCTGCTCCTGAAAGCGAACCACTATCTCTGTAGCGATATGCTGACAATCAGCAGCACTGCCACCGTTGCCGCAAAGCAGGACCTTCCCCCCGCTCTTCAATACCTCGCGCAGGCGTTCTAAAATATCCGCCAACTGCCCCGCGCACTCCTCCGCTATTTGCTCTTTCAACCGCGCGCTTTTAAGCAGTCCTTCCTTGATCTTATCTTTCATAGTCACTCCGTTCCAGTATTTAGTCGTTGGTATTTAGTATTTGGTTTACATAAAATGCTTGGCTTTCAGTTGTAAAACCGCCTTGACGATCTCCGCCGCGCTTACCTTATCATAACACTTGATTTTCTCATCGCATTCTTGCTGCCAACAGGGACGGCAGGAAACACCAGCGATTATTTTCGCCCCCCGATCATAGAGCTCTATTTCCTGCTCACAGGTAAGACCAAACCAAGCCACCACCAGCTTGCCCAGGCCAATGGCAATGTGCATACCCAGCGTATCCCCACTGACCACCAGTTGACAACAATTCTCATAGACAATGCCTCGGCGCAGCCCTTCGGTCGTCGGCGTGCAGATCACCTTGCCGTTAAACGGCGCGGCGATTTTCTTATTACGTTCCGTCTCATCCCGGCCGCCAAGCAGCAGTACCTTCACCCCCTGCGCCCGCTTTAACAGCTCGCGGATGATCTCAATGTGTTTATTAACGCTTAATTTCTTATAAGGGAATAGCTCAGCGCAACCCGTGTTAAACCCAACAACGAAATCTCCCTTTTTCAATCCGACACGCCGCTTGTAGTCCTCGCCGGAACGGAACTCCGCGGGTGACAATTCCAATACGTAGCCGTCCTGCTGCCATTTGATCCCGGCAGTTTCAGTCATGATCCGCGGCTGACTCTTCCTGTTCCTGCGAAACTTAAGCTCATCGTCAATACCAAGCTCAAAAGCATAACGGCTCTTCGCCGAAAGAGGTATGACATTACCCTTCCCCCCCCAGCCGAAACCGTGCTTTTCCACGGCTCTGATCCTAACTGCCAACGAGCAGGGCCCTGGTTCTTTGTCGGCGCATATCAACAGATCAAACCTTTCCACCAAAAGAGCGGACTCGCTGTCCGGGTTATAAGTAAACAACCGGTCTATATAAGGATTATTACTCAACAAAGGCAACCCGGCGCTGGAAGTCAGCCAACTTATCTGGCTACGCGGAAACTTTCGTTTCAGCGCAGGTAACAGCGGCGTAGAAGCAAGCACTGCCCCCATCGCTCCCAGGTGAATGATCAGCACCCGCTTGCCCATCGGTGAATACTCCGGACAACCGTCACACAGGCGCTTGTATTTACAGGGTTTGTAACCGTTAAAGTGCAAACAGTTGTGTTTGGCTACCGTCTTGCTCATCCTCTCTCCCTTGTTGTTGGTTGTTAGTTGCTGGTTGTTAGTACGCGCAATCGCACCAGCGACTAGAGACTAGCGACCAGCGCCTATCCTTTCGCCACAACATAGAAAACATACCTGTCTTTCCCCCTATAATCCGGCATCTCCAGGCCTTTGTCTATCTCAGAATTACAGCGCGCCTTGACCAACCTTAGCCCCGATGCTTCCACCTCTGCCATTACCTCTTCGATGGTGAAGATGTGCAAAAATGCTTTCTTCGCTGAATCCGCTTCCGAAACCTGCGTGGCAAGGATATCTCCTAACTCCATCCGTGTCAACCTCAGGGCACGCCCGACTTTCATAAAGTATCCCAGCAAACCCCAGTGAAACCGGTAGCGATCACCCTCATGTCGGTTGTGCGTAGAAAAGATGATCACACCATTATCCGTCAACAACCGGCCCAAACTTGTCAAAAGCTTGATCCTTGCCGCACGACCCGGAATATGGCAGATCAACTGTGTGAGCATCAACACCATATCATATCTTATGGTGCAATTTTCACTGTACTTACAGATGTCCGCTTCTTGAAAGTCTATCTGATAGCCGCGTTTTTTATTCTCACACCGAGCCGCGTCAATCATTGCCGGCGAAAGATCAAGCGCCGTGATATCTCGGCAGCCCATTTCATATAAAGCAAAAGCTTCGCGGCCGGCTCCGCAGCCGACGTCCAAGACCCGCCCACCTGCGGGGAGATACTCGGCAGTTATCTTTTTTTCATAGCTATGCAGCCCCTGTTCCACGTGCCGCGTGAAAACAACCACTTCCTCCGGCTGCATATATTTTTCACGGGTGCGGGATATGTTTTCTTCGACAAAGCCCATGGTGTCCTCGTAACTCGTCGTTCGCTCGCCGTGGACGCCTCGCGGCCACCTATCGTATGTCGCAATTCAGAATTCATAACTCAGAATTCAGAATTCCTTCTCCATCCCTCCGCTGCCACCGGCCGTCGCGCGTATCGCCACAGATGGCTACCACACTTACAGTCGCTACTGCCAAAACTGACGACTTTCACCGCCCCGCCTTGCTATAAGCACATCTCCACCCCCGCCCCTGGAGGGAGGCCCTACGGGCACTCCCATATTAAACAGAATATGGCTGGGGGCCAGGAGAAGGGGGAGTAATATCACCACCCTCACCCTTCCCTCTCCCTTCAAGGGAGAGGGTGTGTTTCCAACTCAATCCTCGCTAAGAACATCCTATACCCGCAATACTCTCCATCCCAATGGCGCCACCGGCCGTCG
>JAUXIB010000179.1 GCA_030621225.1 candidate division FCPU426 bacterium | reverse complement strand
CAATGGCAGAATCAACCAACCGCATATTCGAGATCAAAGACGGCGCTGATTTCAAGAAGCGCATCCTGGAAGCCCCCGCTGATAAAACCATCGTTGTAGACTTCTGGGCTGATTGGTGTGCCCCCTGCAAGACCTTGACGCCAATCCTGGAAAAAGTGATCAAGAGCCTGGGCAATGATATCTATCTGGCCAAGGTGGATGTAGAAAAAAACAGCTCGCTGGCTGAAACTTTTAACGTCGCCAGTATCCCCAACATCAAGGTATTCCGGGAAGGCAAGGTCATAGAAGAAATCGTCGGCGCGCTACCGGAAGCGCAACTGAAGAGTAAGCTCTCAAAACTTGTCGCCTCCCCGGCCGATAAACTGGTAGTACAGGCCCGCAAACTGGTTCAGGAAGGTGATATCGAAAAAGCGGAACGCGCCCTGCGCGAAGCCCTGGCGAATGACCAGGACCACCCGCGGGCTCGCCTGCGCCTGGCGGAACTGCTTTTGATCGACGGTAACGTAAACGAAGCACGTGAATTAGTCACGGGCATAAGCGATGAAACCGCAGAACACCAAGCGGCCAAAGCCGTGCTCGGAATGATCGGCTTTGCTGATGTGTGCGCCAAAGCCGGCGGTATGACCGGGGTCCGCAAGAAGCTAAAGTCCAAGCCAAAAGATCTGGGTACGCGCTATTCCCTGGCCTGCTGCCTGGCCACCAGCAGCGACTACCCTGGAGCGCTGGAAGAGTTTTTGAAGATAGTTGAAGAAAAAAAGGACTTCCGCGACGAAGCGGCACGGGAAGCAATGCTTCACATCTTTGCCCTAATCGGCAATTCCAATCCTCTCACGGTAACTTACCGCAAGAAATTATCGCAGATACTTTATTAAGCGTCCTTCTCACCACGACGACACGACGTTAACGGCTCTTCTATGGATAACGACGGATCTTTTAACCACAAAGTCACAAAGTTCACAAAGGAACGGCTTGAGAAAAACCGCTTTGGATAACGACGTAAGGTGGTAGAAGGACAAAAGGTGTTGGTGTTAGAAAAGAAAAAACGTTGTGTCGTCGTGGTAAAAAAGTCTTTACTTCGCTTTCTTTTCCAGCTTCGCCCACGAATCGCGCAGCGCTACCGTCCTATTAAACACCAACTTCTCCCGCGTAGAATCCGTATCCACACAGAAATATCCCTGTCGCAGGAACTGAAAACGCTCCCCCGGTCCGGCCTCGGCAAGCGCAGGCTCCAACTTGCAACCTTCCAGGAGCGTCAATGATTCGGCGTTAAGATTGCTGATAAAATCCTGCCCTTCCTCTACATCATCAGGCTTTTCCACCCTAAAGAGGCGATCACACAAACGCACCGACGCATCGACCGCGTGCGACGCCGAGACCCAGTGCAGCGTACCCTTGACCCGGCGTCCATCGGAGGTATCACCGCCCTTTGATTCCGAATCGTAGCTACAAATAATCTCGGTTATTTCACCGGCAGTGTTCTTTTTCACCTCTTTACAGGTAATATAGTAGGCGTGTTTCAGCCGCACTTCCCGCCCCGGGCTAAGCCGAAAATACTTGGGCGGCGGCTCTTCACGAAAATCATCCTGTTCTATATATAACTCCCTGGAAAACGGCACCCGCCTCGTTCCGGCACTCGGATCCTCGGGGTTATTCCCACACTCTATTTCTTCTACCTTATCTACCGGGTAATTCTCTATCACCACCTTCAAAGGCTTCAGCACCCCCATCACCCGAAGCGAGCGCTTGTTAAGGTCCTCACGCAGGCAATGCTCCAGGAGTGCCACGTCCACCGTACTGTTGGCCTTGGCAATGCCGATGCGCTCACAAAAATCTCTTATCGCCTGCGGCGTGTATCCCCGCCTGCGCAGGCCGGAAAGTGTCGGCATTCTCGGATCGTCCCAACCGACAACGTGCCCTCCCTCCACCAGCTTGAGCAGCTTCCGCTTGCTGAGCACGGTATAGGTAAGTTCCAGGCGGGCAAATTCTATCTGCCGCGGATGACAACCGATGCTAATATTGTCCAACAGCCAATCGTAGAGCGGACGATGATCCTCGAATTCGAGGCTGCACAACGAGTGGCTGACTTTTTCGATAGCGTCCGAGATCGGATGAGCGAAATCATACATCGGATAAATGCACCACTCGTCCCCGGTACGATGATGCGAAGCCCGTTTAATCCGGTAAAGCGTGGGGTCGCGCATGTTTAAATTGGGGTGGGCCATGTCTATCTTGGCGCGCAGCACACGCGTCCCATCCTCGAATTCTCCCCGCTTCATGCGCTCCAGAAGCTCTAGGTTCTCATCTATAGAGCGCTCACGATGCGGACTGTCCTTGCCCGGCGAAGTGGGCGTACCGCGATATTCCCGCATCTGATCCGCCGAAAGGTCGTCAACGTAAGCCTTGCCTGCCTTTACCAACTCCACAGCGTACTCGTAAAACTGCTGATAATAATCCGAAGCATAGTAGAGGTGTTCTCCCCAATCGAAACCGAACCAGCGGATATCCTCCTGAATAGCTTCGGTATACTCCGCCTCCTCCCGTTCGGGATTGGTGTCGTCAAAGCGCAAATGGCATACGCCCCGGTAGTCGGCAGCAACACCGAAATCGATGCTGAAAGCCTTGGCGTGCCCGATATGCATGTAGCCGTTCGGTTCCGGCGGAAAACGCGTGATCACGCTTTGGTGTTTACCCGCGGCCAAGTCCGCCTCTACGATCTGACGGATAAAGTCTTTGCTTTTTGTGTCTTCTACCATAGCCTGCCTGTATCTCGTATCTAGTATCTGGTATCTCGTTTCATAACTCAGAACTCATAATTCATAGTTCCTTATCCAGCCTACTGCCTACTTAATGAGGAACTCAGTATAACAAATAAGCAGGAACAGATGCTAATCATAATTACAATGCCACGCCCTAGCCAATATGATACAATCTTTTCAGTATTATGGAAAAGCTTCTGAAGTATAGATTATCGGGCTTGTCGTTGCTGATCTTCCTCTCCGCCGTGGTAACCATCTTTATATTTACACCTGCCGAAAAGCCGGAGACAGTCGTCCCCGGCATACACTCGATCGACGAAAAGTCAGCGGTCATCAGTTGGCGCAGTAAAGAACATTATCGCGCCGAGATCTTTTATAACGACTATTTGGCAGACAAAGGATCCCAGAGGAAAATCAAAGAAAAAGATAAGACTGATTTCCACCGTTTGCTACTACAAGATCTATCCCCCGGCAAAAAATACAGCTATTCTACCCCAAAGATCCCTAAACAAACGTTCCATTTCAAAACCAAACCCCTCGCCAACCAATTGTTCAGGTTCGGCGTAGCGCCTGATCTAAGACGGTCTGATAACTCACTGGGCAAGCGGCTGGCCGGCCTCTTCGCCAATAACCCGGAGTTCTTGATAATCGGGGCTGCCGCTACACCAAACATAGTCTACCAACAACATCTCCGCAAGCTCCGGCCCTATCTGCCATTATTTCCCAGCTATTACCAAACAAACGCTAGTCAACAGGATCTCTACATTTCCACCGGCAGAACATATCATTCCTTTAACTGGGGCGCGTGGCATTTCGTGTGCCTGCCCACCGACTTTCTTGACGGCGAAGATCGGACCATAGAAAAAAACAAGACCTGGCTGGAAAAAGACCTTAACGATAACCGATCCATGAACACACTGGTCATCTCAGACGAGGGGTTGCTGGCGCAGGCAAGACGCGGCCCCACGGTACAACGCACTGCCGCGCTCAACTACCTGCGTCAGACGTTCGCCAACAACAACATAGTCGCCGTCCTGCTACTAAACGCCGCAAGCTTCGCCAGCCTGACCAACCAGGGAACAAAATACATCTCCCTGCCCGGCCAAGACTCATATCTAATCGAATGCGATCGCTACGAGAGCAACGGCAATATCTTAAACATCGATGGCAAAACAAAAGAGGCGTTCGTCGTCAAAAAACCCACCGCCAAGACAAAAAGAACCTGCGCCTATTGCCGGCAACAAATGGAAGCCGGCAAATACTTGAAAAGCATCTCGGCGTATAGAGCGTTTATCGAGGAAAACAAGCTTGAATTTCAAGTTGATGACGCGCAGTACGAAATAGCGGCTATTTACGACCATAACCTCTATGATTATCCGAACGCCTTGAAAGAATATCAAAAACTCATCGCGTCCTTCCCCGGCAGCACCAAGACAACCCTGGCCGAAACTCGCATGGATTACATAAAGGAAAACGCCGCTGCTAACTATGAACCCCTGACTCGCTTCACCAAAGTAAAGGCGGGATTTTTCCAAGCCGGCAAAACCGAATCCGGCAAAATAAAAGCGCTGAACGAAATAGAAAAGATCCTGCAAGATCATCCGGATTGCTCACTCGCCGACGATATGCTTTACTGGCTGGCCAACAATCGCCGGGAGCACGCCGCGGACAAAGCCGTCTCCACATACCACAGGTTAATCGACAAATTTCCCAATAGTGACTTCACCCCGGCGGCCCGCTTGGAAATCGCCGGCGTATTTTACACCAACCGCCAATATCAACGGGCCATGACCAAATTACAGGAAGCGGATAAATTCCTGCCGGCCGGTAAACAGAGAGAAGTGGCCCGACTCATCTCGGCCTGCGCCAGGAACATCAGACGCAGCCACCTCTTATGGATATCCTGGGCCGTGCTTCTGACCATCTTGGGATTGACCCTGTTCGCCGGAACAAAGTTTACCTCGCCGGACCTTAAGCTAAGCGGGATACATTTCCTGGCATACGCGTTAGTTTCAGCGCTGGCCCTGCTATTCAGGTACGAACGACTCTACAAGCTAATACCTTTCTTACTGGTGATCGTCCCTTCGCTCTCACTTGTTCCCGCGATCGCCATGTCCCTGGCCCGGAGATTGCCGGCAAAATACCGGACGATCATCGCGATGCTAGCGGGCATCCTACTCGTCAGCAGCATATTTTATATTACCATCTATTACTGGAGCACCCATTACTTAGTGGTTTTCAAACTTTAGCGGCCATTTAGCCGAATCCCCTGCGGCTTGCCCTGGTACCGTGCGCGCTTAGGTTCAGGGCTTGCCACGGGGATGAAGGCGTTTTTCAACCAGGGGGTTTACAAGTGGACTAGAAGTCCCCCTTGCGGACCCTTGCGCTTTGCAAGAACGGGATAGTTTTCCTCGGTGCCTTCCTTTTCCGTA
>JAUXIB010000137.1 GCA_030621225.1 candidate division FCPU426 bacterium | reverse complement strand
TCGCAGCCGAAACGCAACAGCGGGCGCAGCCGGCTGGGAACCAGGCAGGAAGTTTTTCGCGAGCCGCCTCCCGGTAACTCTTCTGTATAAACAAGCTCGCTACCGCTTGCCAGGGAAAGGCCGTATCCGGCGTAGATGGCGATGAAATCCCGCTGACTCCCGATGATCTCGCTGGGATGCAGGCGGAAAAATAACAGTAGGCTAAGGTGAGCGTGATAACCGGATTCTACGACATAGCGGAGTTGGTCCCCGTTAGTTCCTTCGGTGCCGCTTGTGGTTAGATCCGGATCCCAGCCGGCAGCCATATCGCCGCCGATGTCAAACAGCCTGGTTTGTGTGATTCGACCGAGCAGGCGCAAGTTCAGCAAAAACGGGTAGTTGTTTTCTTTTATTGAACGGCTCTCACCATTAAGAGTATAGGTGGGCCCCTGTACTTTTGCCGGTTGTACTATGGCATGTATTTGTTGTCTACCCATACCTAGTCCCAGGCCCAAGCGCAGTGGTGTTTTATCACGGGAGGATAAGTTTTTAGTCCAGACCAGGGCGCATTTATCTATAGAAATACACTTTAGCGAGATGTTTAACTCATCGCCATCTTTTTGCGCCCAGACCTTAAGGAACGCGTCCAGTCCAAGGATACGTCCGAAATCCTTTTCGTTAGCTGATGTCATTTCTTCTAAGGAAAGGTTCTGCTGGCTGAGTGTTTTTTTCATTAGGGATTCGCTGTGTACTTGGAAACGGCCGCGGTATACGAGAGCACGCGAGATTTCTTTTCCCAGCAGGGTTTTGTCTATTCCTTCGGAGTTGCGCACCATCAGTCCGAGGACGATGATGTTTTCCGGGATGGCGTATGCATGACGCGGCAGGAGCCGCAGGGTCTCGTGCACGAGTCGTTCCTGTCGCGGGTCTACGGTTTTTTCGTCCACCGTGGGGGGCGATTGGGCCGTTAGCACGCCGGGAAGCAGTGATAGAATGATACAAATGATAAGTGTTTTCATAATTCTGTTTAATATTGGAGTGTCCAAAGGACCAACCAAATACCAGATACTAGCCCTTCGACTCACTTCGTTCGCTCAGGGCCCTGCACCTGAGCGTACTAACGCGAATGGTACAGGGATACGAAATACCGTCTTACGCCGTTATCCAAAAAGAGATTTTTTTGAGTTGTTCCTCTGTGTTCTCTGTGACCTCTGTGGCTTCCCGCCTTTAGCCGTTATCCAAAGAGGTTTCTCCCAAGTTGTTTCTTTGTGAACTTTGTGACTTTGTGGTTAGGTGACTTTTTAAAAAAGCCACGATCCTCACGGGGGATTTCGGGTCCAGATGAGCCCACCTATCTCACCCTCCCTGGCCCACCCGTGCTGCCGTCCGTTGAAAACCAAGGGATGTTTCCCCGGTGCGGTTAGGACCGTGACTTCTATATGTATTATATCGGAAGAATCCGGGTTTGGTAAAGAGTTTATTTTAAAAAAATTGAGGTATAATACATCCACCATGCCCCAAGCAGATCTAGTATTACTACATGCGCCTTCTGTTTATGATTTCCGCAAGCAGGACATATTATATGGTCCGATAAGTGATCAGACCCCGGCGGCCGAGCAATTCGAGATATTCCCACTGGGTTTCCTTTCCATGGCGGCCCATTTGGAGGCGAAGGGTTTCCGGGTAAGAATAGTCAACCTGGCCGCGCGCATGCTGGCTGATCCTGGTTTTTCGGTCGAGCGTATTATCAGCCGCTTGAAACCTGCTCTTTTTGGTATTGATCTGCACTGGTTGCCGCACGCCCACGGGGCTTTAGAGGTGGCGGCACTGGTGAAAAAGCTGCATCCTGACATTCCGCTGGTTATCGGCGGACTTTCATCGTCTTATTATCACCAGGAGATCATGCGTGATTTTCCGGCGGTGGACTACCTGCTGCGCGGCGATTGTTGTGAAGAACCGTTACGGTTGCTTCTGGCGAGCTTGCGTGATGGGGATGGAGAATTAGCTGCCGTGCCAAATCTGTGTTGGCGGCAGGGAGCGGAGGTCAGGATCAATCCCCTGGCGCATGTGCCGGCAACGCTGGCTGGACTTCGTTTTGATTACCGTTTAGCGGTGAAGATGGCGGTGCGTTATTTTGATTTTAAAAGTCCATTGCCGTTTAATCGTTGGCCGCGTTATCCGATCAGTGGATTATTCAGTTGCCGGGGCTGCGCGCATAATTGCGCTTTTTGCGGTGGCAGCGCGGCGGCGTTTAAAGAGTATTATGGGCGTTCGCAACCGGCCTTTAATCCCGCCGAACAGTTGGTCGAGGATTTAGCTATTGCCGCGTCACTGTTCCGTGGGCCGATCTTTCTGCTTGGTGATTTACGCGAGCTGGGAGACTCCGCCATGCGGCTTTTTCTTGAAAAAGCCGCGGCACTGGGGGTTAAGAACGAGGTGGTGATCGAAGTATTCCGGCCGGCGGCGGCGGAATTTTTTCGCCGGGTGCGCAAGGCTTTCCCCCGTTATAATTTGCAGTTCACACCTGATTCGCATGACCAAAGGGTGCGGCAGGCGATGGGCAAGTGGAACTATGCGGATGATCAGATAGAAGCTACTATTCAGGCCGCGCTGGATAACGGCTGCCGACGCTTCGATGTTTTCTTTATGTCCGGGCTTTCACAGCAGACGGCGGGTTCTGTTTTTGATACTGTTGAGTATTGCGGTGAACTGCTCCGGCGTTACGGGCGGCAGGGGCGGTTGCATCCGTATTTATCACTGCTGTCTCCCTTCGTTGATCCGGGCAGTCCTGTTTTCGAAGAGCCGCAACGGTTTGGTTATAAACTGGGGGCGAGTACGCTGGCCCAGCACCGGGAATTATTATTGCGTCCTGCCTGGACGGATCGTTTGAATTATCAAACCAAATGGATGGATAGAGCGCGTCTCGGTGAAGTGACGCTGGAGAGCTTGATAAAATTGACCGCGTATAAATCCAAGTACGGACTGATCGGTGACAAGACCGCGGCGCGCGCGGTGCGGCGGTATGAGACGGCAGCCGAGCTGGACGCGATGATCCGTGGTAAAGACAGGTTAGATTCGCATTTGGTGGATAAAGTGCGCCAGGCTAATGCTGGGATGGTGTCTGAGCGGTTTGAACTTGAATGGCCGGGAAAAGGGGTCAGGCTGTGGGGGGTGGCGAAAGCGTTGTTGTCTGGTAGGTAGTATCGGAAGAGTCTTTCTTCACCACTAAGACACAAAGAACGATTTTACTTTGGATAACGGCACTAACCACGACGACACGACGCTAACGGCTTTCTTTTTAGATAACGGCTAAAGGCGGGAAGCCACAGAGGTCACAGAGAAGCGTTTTTTTTGGTATCTTGTTACACTGGAAAGCATGCATAATATTCTGGCTGCAGGTATTTTATTATTTGCGTTTTTCACTCCGTCTTTGCAGGCGGGTGAAAAGGTTGTAGACAGTTTTGCTGCGAAAGAATTTAATTGTCCGCTGGGGGGTACTTGGCGCGCGGAGAGTGATGCCAGTATGGGGGGCAGTTCTATTTCGCGCTTGGTTTGGGTGAAGAAGGTGGTGCGTAAACGAACCCCTGTCAAGGAAAAGGCAACCCCCAAGGCGAAAAAGCAACCGGAAAAAGCGGACGGTTTTTTGCGCTTGGAGTTCGAACTTAAACCGAACCCGCAAGTTTCCAGGCCTGATGCCGCTCCTGCTTTGCATTTGCCGCAGCCCTTGGATTGGAGCGGCTGGCGGTATATCAAGCTTCGCTTGCAACTTGAGTTCGCGCAGGGAGTAGGTTTGTGCGTGCTGGTGGTGGAAGTAATGGATAGCGTCGCGGGGAAGTGGAAGCCGATCGCCATCCCGTTGAAAATTGATGACGGCAGCGCGCGGGTTTGGCTGAGTGTGGAGATGCAGGACTTCCGTACTATGAAATATTGGGGCAAACTGTATCCGGAACACGATGAAAAAGCGGACTGGAGCAAGGTGCGGTCGTTTAAGATAGTGGTACTGTCCAATCGGCATTGTAAAGGTAAGCTAACGGTTGATGAGATAAAGTTGGTTGATTAAGATGTCGGAAAAGGACTTTTTCACCACTAAGACACTAAGGAATGGCTTTCACCACGACGACACAACGTCCTTCTTTTTCTTGGATAACGGCAACGGGCTTTCTTCAATTACTAGGGGAACAATTATTGGTCTTGACGAGGCACTAGAAAGCAGGATCAGGCATCCGCCGTCGCCCCCGCGTTTACCTGTTGGCAAACAGGCGCGGGGGCAACGGCGGACAGGCAAAGGTGTAAGAGGCACGGAGAGATGTTAACTCTTTTCTCTTGGTGCCTCGGTTTTCCTCCGTGCCTACGCTTGCTGTCAAGTATCCCTTCTAAGATCAACAAGTGCTACCCTCCGAGCGAAGAGTGCTCTTTGCCGGTCAAAAAAAGATTTTCTTGGTGACTTGGTGTCTTGGTGGTTGAAGTCGTTAACGTCGTGTCGTCGTGGTTAAAAGTTTTTAGACAGTATCTGATTAGGGATTCGGGAATCGTTGGAGGTGATCTGCCAGTTCCGAGTTCCGAGTCCCGAGCTACGAGTATCGAGCAATGAGCGTATATGACTATCCCGAATACTACGATATCGCCACCGGTTGGGATATTTCAATGGAACGTGATTTTATCCTTAATTGTTTCAGCCATTACTGTACTCGACCGGTCAAGTCTTTGTTGGATGTAGCCTGCGGCAGCGGGCGTCTATCGCGGGAATTTTCTCGCCTGGGTATGGAGGTGATCGGCATAGACAAGAGCGAAGAAATGGTGCGGTATGCCAGGCAGCATTCGGCCGAAACGGAAACCATGCAGTTCCGGTTGGGAGATATGGTTGAGTTTGACCATGCTCGGTGTTTCGACGCCGTCGTATGTATGCTGGATTCTTTGGCCCATATCGGCACTTGGCGTAACGTTCGCGCGCATTTAGGATCTGTGCGTCGTCATTTGGCAGTGGGCGGTGTATATATTGTAGATTTTGTAGTGGCTGTGGGAGTGAAAGAGAGCTGGGAACTGGAACGGCAAGGCACCCGGGTGACTTGTGAATATGAAACTACTCCCGCGCGGCACGGTCGTTATAAACAGAAGATCACCTTTCTGGTCAAGAAAGCAAATGGAGTAGAGGAGCGGATCGAAAATGAGGACGACTGTCCCGAGCTGTTGCCGGAAGAATTTAACCGATTGGCCGGGGAAAGCGGCTTGCGCCTGGCGGCTTCTTTCTGTGAGCATGATCTACAGAAGCCTTTTGTGATCGGTGAAGACAGAAGATATTTGGGGGTATATGTGGCGGATTGAGAATTCTGAATTATGAGTTATGAATTCTGAAAAAGGCAGGATACAGAATACCGGAAACAGGAAACAGGATGCGGGTAAAGTACGTCGAACGCAGGACATTGTAGGCAACGTTGGACGCAGTTTATAGAGCAAGCTCCAATTATGATTATTGAATAATAGTGTGCTTCAATGATATAATCACTTTCTCATGTTAAAGAAACCGTCTATAACTAAAAACCTGAAAGTATCACTTTCCGGCGTGCGTGGCTTGGTAGGAGAGTCGCTGGGCCCTGGTTTGGTGGCCGGCCTTGCCGGTGCGCTGGGGACGCTGATCGACGGGCGTCCTGTGGTCATGGCAAATGACGCGCGGCCTTCCGGGATCATGCTGTGCGCGGCGGTGAAGGCTGCTTTGATCGGCACCGGTTGCCGCCTGATAGATATCGGCACTTGCCCTACTGCTACGCTTGGCTTGGCTGTGCGCAAGGCCAGGGCCGGCGCCGGTATCATGTTGACCGCCGGACACTTGCCGGAGGGGTGGAATGGGTTGCAGTTTATTGACAACGAAGGATTGCTTTTTAGTACGCGCCGCGCCGCTGAGCTGCTTGATGTCTATCAGGGTGGCGGCTTGCGTCGCGTGCCGTGGGACGGGCTGGGCAAGGTGGTGGAACGGAGCGGGGACCTGGATGATCACTGTAAATTGATCACCCGGGCGGTTCGCGCCAAAACCATTCGCGCCGCGCGCTTAAAGGTGGTGGTGGACGCTGCTTGCGGTGCGGCGGGAGCATTGGCCGGTGCGGTATTGAAAAAACTCGCTTGTTCTTCTTTTCTTGTCAACGGAGTTCCCGGCGGGAAGACCGCCAAAAACCCGGAGCCGAGGCCGGGCAATATGGGCTCTCTAGCGCGTGCGGTGAAAAAGCATCGGGCCGCGGTGGGTTTCGCCATGGATACCAATGGCGGCCGCTTGGCGTTGGTTGATGAGCGGGGGCGGCAGCTCTCCGAGGAATATACGTTGCAGCTTTTGGCCGATCACCTACTGGCCGGCAAACAGGGGACGGTCGTCACTAACGTCTCCACCAGTATGGCTATCGAAGAAATTGCCGCCCGCCATCAGGCACAGGTATTGCGTGTGCCGGTCGGCCAGCCTTTTATTACCGAAGCAAGCCTTAACCAGGACGCAGTTTTGGGCGGCGAGGGCTCTGGCGGGGTTGTTATCCCCACGGTTTCTTATTCCTATGACGCGGTAGCGGCGATGGCGTTTCTGTTGGAGGCGTTGGCCGTCAAGGGTGGTAAGCTGTCGTGTTTAGTGGCGGGGTTGCCGCGTTATCATCTGCTCAAGCAGGTGATCCCCTGTCCGCCGGCGCGCATGCATGTTATTGTTAACCGCTACCGCCGTCACTTGCCCGCGTATTTTCGTGGCGAGGACTACCGGCTTGATTATTCGGACGGGGTGCGGCTGGTTTTTCCGGATGCCTGGTTGCACCTGCGTGCGTCCGCGACGGCTTCGTTGATCAGGGTGTACGCGGAAGCTAAAAAGAAGAGTCGCGCCGCTGAGTTGATCGGCAAAGTCAGCGAGAGAATAGAAAAATGGCTTAAAGTCGGTCGTTAGTTGTTAGTTGTTAGTTGTTGGTTGTTGGCTAGGGCGGACGCGGAGGTCCGCCCCTACGCTGATATGGATTGCTTGTAGGTTGTTTCTTTCTCCCTCCTGTGATATTATCCCTTTTATCATGGTTAAAGCTTCTCGCAT
>JAUXIB010000083.1 GCA_030621225.1 candidate division FCPU426 bacterium | reverse complement strand
TTCGCTTCCTAGTTTGCAAACTCAGGCTAGAACTTAACCGACGTCTGTATGATAAAGGTATTGTTGTCGGTATCCGCCGGCTCGTCTTTCAGCTCACCGATCATCTGGACTTTGGCGGTGTCGCTGGCATAGTAGTTGAGCCCAAAAGCCGCAACCGTCAGCTCGGTATCGCTCCAGCCAAGCTCGTCATCATACACATCATAACGCGCGACCGGTTCAAGCTTGCCGATTTTATACCCCGCTTCGACATACATACCCTGCGCATGGTCATCGCCGATCTTCTTGGCCATGTACTCGCACTGCAAGTAAACGACATCCGTGGCATATTTCAAGTCAACTCCCAGCAGATCGGTCTCCGGCAGCAAAACATCCTTACTATAGAACCCGGATACGCCTAGCGCCAGGCCCTCGACCGGAACAATACCGATCCTGCCGACTGCATCCTTATACTTATCACTATCATCTGAATCTGTGAGGAAGACTTCGGTCTCATCGCCGTTGACCACGGCAAGCTTCCAGTTCAGGCCCATCGTCTCTTCCTTTTTCCCTATTAGCCTGATACCTATATCATGATGCTTAGTGCCAATAATGTACATAGTCGGCAGAGCAAAATTTATCGTATTCAAATTGTAAGGGTTGGTCAGATTTTGCAGGCCAAAAGGCAGACAGAAACGCCCGATACCAAGCTTGCCCAGCCCGCCAAGATCATAGGCCATAACAAAATCGATCAGCGGCGAAGCGGCTTTGAGCGCTCCCAAATGGGCAAAGACCGATATCTTCTCGTTTTCGTCCAGTGTCCCTTTAACAAATAACCGGCAACGCTTAAGGGTAAAATACGCCTCGTTATCCAGCCTGGATTCATCGACCACGATCTGCGCCTGGGCCAAACCAAACGCCTTGACCTCCGCCCTCGCCAATTCACTAGCGCTAAGAGCCACAACCACTACAACCAACATCACCATCAAACTTCTCTTCATTTTTTCTCTCCTCATCCTTTAAAAATGGTTCTTTACTTCCGCCCGCCAAATTCCTCATCGCGCGCGCCGCGACCAAGATCACTTTCGGATACATCTCTGGCCTGCGCGCATCTATTGAAGAAAAGGGCGCGGCGTGCGTATCGCCGCGCCCCTTTGCTCTCAAAACGGTCCCCTAACCGTCCCTGCATTTCTTGATGAATCGCCTTATTTTTTAAAGGGCATTTTCATCTTCTTGATCTGCTTCTCAGTAAGCGGCGTGCCGTAGCCAACGTACTGAACCGTCTCTTCGCCCTCGGTGATAGGCGTCCAGCCACCGTCCTTCGTCTTGTTCAGATACACCCATTCCAGTTGTCCCTCTACCATCGGCACCACGCCCTGCCAGTTGACCACCTTGCCATCCACAAACTTCATCATCGGCACCGGTTTGCCTGCCTTGATCAACTTCATCGCCTCGTTGGCGTGACAGTCAGTGCAGGTCTTGCCCTTGGGCTGAATAGCGTGCGTAAAGTAAGGAGCGTAACATATGAATTTCTTGTCCTTGTGCACCAGCGTCATCGCCGTGGCCGAGGTAACCTTGCCCTCGTAATTCATCAGCAGCAGCCAATCGTGCATCGGCACAAAGTTGCCCTTACGACTACCGGTCTCCAGGAAGGTGTCCATGTGACAGTTCATGCAGGCAATGGTGTTCTCCACGTGGCAGGCCGCGCAGTCCAGCTTGCCCTTGTGCACAGTATGCGGCCGACCGGCCAAGTCTTCGTGGCAATTAGCGCACTTGGCCTTGACCGCACCCTTGTCACGCATGGAATTTTTCGGCTCACAATCTCCGTGCACATCCTCCAAACCGTGGCACTCAGAGCAGGACTTGCCCGCGACTTTGTGTACGTCCAGCTTGTCCTTGGCCGCGCACATCTTGTAGGTCAACTTCTCGCGGCCATGGCAAACAAGGCAGGTATCGGAATTATTAGCCTTGGACATATCATCGCCCTTCTTGGGTTCGGCCTGATCGTGACACTTATCGCAAGACTTGATGTGACAGTTGCTGCAATCCAAGTCCTTGTAAGGGATACCTGTCAGCTTCATCATACCGCCGGCTTCCTCGTACCAGTAGCGCATGCCCTCGCCGGTCGCGTGCAGACTCTTGCCAAAGCACTCCTTGATGTCCCCGCCCGCATACAGCGCAAACGCCCCGGCAACAAGAGCGCCCACGATAATCCCACATAAGGCCGTCTTTCTCATCTCCGCCTCCCTCAATTACAGTTGAACCCCGAATCCCTATGAATCAAGTATTATTACCTATAACACACAATGAAAATAGCATCCGGCGCAACGGCTGTCAACCATTAATTGTCATGTTTATTGTCAAACACCTACTCCGCAAGTAGGTGTTTGACCATTAGGAATACAGAAAGGCGGATACCCTGCTCTGCTAGCCGCGAGAAAGCGCAGCCAGCGCGCACGTCGGCTGTGTAAAAATCTTAGGGGAATTTTTGATTACTTCGAGAAAAGAAAATCCAGACAGAGAAGATCAATTGCCCTCGCCTATTTCGCGCGGCAACCCAAGCGCCGAAGCGCGGTCAGCAAACTCAATGCACCGAACAGGAAATGCAGGGATCATAGGCTCTAACCACCATCTCCACCTTCAGGCGCAACGTGGCATCATCATCACCCTGGTTGCTCTCAACCATAGCGCGCATGTCGTGCTCAAAGGCGGACAGGTTCTGCGCGGTGGGCGTAACCACATCCGCCTTGACCACCCGCCCCTCTTCATCTAGCTCGTATTGATGATAGAGCGTGCCACGCGGCGCCTCGATCGCCCCGGTGCCGACGCCGGCGCGCGCTTTAACCTCAACTGGCTTCTCCTGCTCCAGGCCCATTTCCAGCAAGCGTTCACAGATGTCCCGTCCCCGCTCCAGCGCCCAGACCAGCTCCACCACCTGAGCATGATTGTTATATAGAATATTTGTAGTAGGCAACACCAGTCCCAAGGCATCGATCGCCCGGCGCGCGGCTCCGCCGAGCCTGTCACCATTGAGCGTCAATCGGGCCAACGCCCCCACCACGAATGGTTTGCCATTATGCCGGCTGTGCTTGGCATTTGAGTGCGGCACCACAAATTCGTTTGTCAGCTCCTTGTAGCCGGACAACGGATATTCTGCCCCATCCGAACAGACTATCCTGTCACCATAAAAGCTAAAGTCCTTGTCGCCGTTCCTGAGCGCGACGTACACACTGCTTCCCTCCCGATAATCAGGCATTTCCAAACCGCGCACGAAAGGCAATAAGGCCTGCACATCATCCAACCCCTGCGCCATCCCGTCGCGCAGCCGCTTAATATCATCCGCGACGGGAAGCCGACCAAACCCGCCGATCACAGCGTTCTCAGGGTGAATCGCCCGGCCGCCAACCGTCTCCTGTATCTGGTTACCCAGCTTTTTAATACGCAAGCCCTCCGCCACCGTGTCTGGGTGTGTGCTGTTTAGCTCGATCACCGAGGCCACTCCCGCGAAGTCCGGCAGCGCCAGGCAGTAGATATGCAACGCGTGGCTCTCGATATTCCCGCCCTGCACCAGCAATTCGCGCAACAGAGCGGTGCGCTCGCTAACCTGGACGCCAAGCGCGTCCTCCATCGCTTGAATGGCGGTAAGTTTATGCACAGCGGAGCAAATAGCACAAATGCGGCAGATAATGTCGGGAACCTCGTCGAAACGACGCCCCCCCACCAGGCCTTCGAGAAAACGCGCTCCTTCCAAGATATTCATCTTGACGTCCTTGACCCGGCCATCCGCTATCTCCACCTGGATGCCGCCGTAGCCCTCTACCCGGGCAACGCGGTTCACCTGTATTTTCCTAGTCATATGATCACTCCTTCTCCGCTTGACTCGCGTCCTGAGCGGATTGGCACGCTGGCTCCTTGCCCACTATCTGCTCGGCTAGCTTTTCCGCCGGCGCGGCAAAGGTAGCCAAAGCGTTGATGATATCCCGGCGATCAAAACCACGTTCCTTAAGCAACGCCACCTCGCTGGCGGCGTTCGGCTCGTCCACCGGACCGCGACAGCCGCGACAGACACGGTTCAGCCCGGGACAACGGGCCTCACAACCGGCACGGGTTATCGGTCCAAGACAAAGTTGTCCCCGCTTAACCAGCAGGCATTCATATTCATGCATCTTACACGAGGTACAGACCGGGAAGCTCACCAGCAGCGGCAAATCACCACGCAACAATGAGGCAACACTATTAATTAATTCCTCTTTCTCTATTGGGCAACCACTTATCGCCAAATCAACCTTGACGTGCTCGCCGAGCGGTTTGACCGGCAGACTCTCGAGGAAACTCCCTGATGGACCATATACTTTTTCCTTCAGTTTTTCGCGATCGATGTCATTACGCGCGGCGGCCACGCCGCCCCAGACCGCGCAAGTACCGATAGCGATCAGAAGCTTGCTCCTGGAACGTATCTCCTTTAACTCATCCAGATCACGCTGCTGGCAGACCGCCCCCTCAACGAAGGCAACATCAATTTCCCCTTCAGGGTTACTGCTGCTGGCCATGCTGAAGGAACGCAAATCAACCGCGTTAACTATATCCAGCAACTCATCCTCGCAGTTAAGTATAGCCAACTGGTCGCCGGCGCAACCGGTCAGCCCATATATTCCTATGCGCGGCTTCGCCATTAGATCACCTCCCGCATATCTACCACGTCCCAGTAGGTGAATATCGGCCCATCGATACAGACCAGTTTTTTAGCGCCACCAATACCACAATGTCCGCACTTGCCGATGCCACACTTCATCTTGCGTTCAAGCGACATCAGGATACGCCCCTTGGAGAAACCGCGCTCGAGCAGCTTCTGTATCACATACTTATAAAATATCGGCGGACCGCAGATAGCGGCATAAGTATTCGCCGCGTCAAACTCCACCCCCGCAAACAGGTCTGTCGCCACGCCGACATTGCCGTCCCATTCCTGACCGGCCTTATCGTCCACCGTCAACAGGCAACTCATATCATCACGCACGGTCAGCGTCTCCAACTCGTAGCGAAAAAGCATTTCAGCCGGACTGCGACAACCGTACATCAGGGTGATTTCCTTGAAATCGCGCCGGTTGTCGAGCGCGTACCAGAGCAGCGAACGCAGCGGTACCATGCCCAGACCACCGGCCACGATCAACAGATTATTCCCCTTCATCTCCTCAATCGGAAATCCATTGCCATAGGGACCACGCAAACCAAGCAGAGAGTTTTGCGGCAAACGATAGAGCGCGTTGGTCACACGCCCCACTCGTCGCACACAGAATTCCAAGATGCCGCGCCTGGTTGGCGAGGACGAAATCGATATCGGCATCTCACCGCTGCCGATCACGCTCATCTCCACGAACTGTCCCGGGCGGTGACGGAACGATTCCACCGTTTCCGCGTCTTCAAATCTAACCTGGAAAAGATGATGATCCTCGACCATCGGTTTAATACGTACTATCCGGGCCAACTCCGGTTTCAGCAGTTCTACGCTCATGTCACTCCCTCTATGCTCTTGATAACATCACGCAGATCGATCTTCGCGGGACAGATCTCGATACAGCGTCCGCAACCAACACAACTGGAACGCCCGTACTTGGCCACAAAACCGTCTTGCTTATGTAGATAGCGGTAGCGAAAGCGCGAATAGGCCTCAGCACGGAAATTCTCGCCGCCGGCCACCGCCGCATAGTCCGGAAAGAAACAGGAGTCCCAGCGCTTCTTCCGAGTTCCCCGCTGTTGATCGAGCTCGACCTCGTCCCGGATATCATAACAAGTGCAAGTCGGACAGACCATCGTGCACGAACCGCAGGAAAGACAACGCTTGGCATAATCCTTCCAGATATCGCTCATGTATTCCAACTCGATCAGCTCGGGCATTTGGGAAACACTAAGGTCACACATATCGTCTAGCTTGCGCGCGTGCGCGTGCGTCTTTTTCTTAAAAGCTTCAATAGTGTCTTTGCCTACTTCCTGGAACAATTCCTGGTTGGCATTCACCATATCGTCCCCCAGCGATGTCCGCACAGTAACCAGGTAACAAGAATTGACATCGGAAAGGAAAAGATCGTAACCTGTCTCTACATTATCAGCCTGCATCGCCAGACAAAAACAGCTTTCATCTGGTTCGCAGGAAACACCGATCACCGCGGTACGCTCGCGGCGCTGGAAGTATTTTTCATCGCGATAGCCATCACGCATCACCCAGTCGAGTATCTCCAGGCCCTTGATGTCGCAGGCGTGCAAGCCAAAAAGCACCCGTCGACCGCCGTTGGCGTCTGCTGCCGCCTGATAGCCGTTATCAGACGAAAAGTTGAGTATTGTCTCATCGGGACGGTTAAAAAATTTCTTGGGGGGTAGAATGGTTCGGCGATAATCGAGGCGCAGATTTGACAGGTCTTTCAGTTCCTTCAGCACAAAGGACTTCTCGCCGCGCGCCTGCGGCGCGTATAGCTTACCAAACGCGCTCAACGAGCCGACGAAATCCCGCAGATGCTCCTTTTTCAGCTTGATGATACGCATCTTTAGCTCCGGACACAAAAAGAAGGAAGCAGAAACTCCCGCTCCCCCTTGCTGCCGCTAATTAAAATGCTCTTGTGCCCGAGCGGACAGTCTAGCAAATTTTCCCTTGATGGCAAGCTAAATCGTAATTCGTTGTAATATTATGTCCCAGTTTATGGTAGGGCTATGTTCCGGAAATACAGGAACCCGAATACCCTACTTTGCCCCCCCCGGTTTCCCGTATTCTGTATCCTGTTTGTTATGCCCTCCGTCACACACCACCATCCAGCGTCTTGCCCTTGACCTTCATTATCCCCATCTGGGTGATCCGTATCCCCTGGCCCAGCCCACGCTCAATGAATTTATCGATCAGCAGGTGCTTGATCACGTGTTCGGTAATGGCCTGATCCAAAGCCAATTCCCCGGCCACGCTATCGATATTGACATACGCCGTCTCATCATTATCGGTCAGCTCACGTATCTTGAGCAGAAAGTCTATGCATTTTCTTCTTATATTTTCTATCGAATCCATATGGTTCGCAGTTCGTAGTTCGTAGCTGGTTAACAGCCCTGAGCCTTGTCGAAGGGCTAGTAGCTCGTTTTGCTAACAATTCAGCATTCAGAATTCATAATTCAGAATTCCTTCTCCAACTCATCCAGCTCCGCGTCCACCTCGCTAAATAACAACCGTGCCCTGTCGGGCACGGGGGCGGCCGCAGAGGGCCGCCCCTACTGCGCCTCGTTTATGGAGTCGATTTCCGCATCTACTTCCCCAACGAGGCGCTTCATATTCTCATCCGTGATATCCCCCTCCTGAAAAGCGCGCCGCAAGACCTCCTTCTCCGTCGCCAACAAATGCCGCCTGACCGAGCGTGTCTCCTCGGCATGCAGTTTGCTGTCCTGCTTGTGTGCCGCGATCACGTCCCTCTCGCACCGCGCCAAGCGTTTCTTATAAAGTCGAAGCATCTTACCATAAACAGCACGCGAAAGAGCTCGCGAACCGCGCAACCCTTCTAACTCCATCATCGCCACATGACAGGCCTTGAGCCGCACCTGTAATCGCTCGTAGTCATAACGCCTTTCTTTCTCCAGCATACCCAACAAACGCAGCAGCGGACGCATGGAAAGCCCCTGTCCAAGGATCGATATTATCACCACGCCAAAGGTCATGGCCATGATCATTTCACGCCCAACTAGATCACGCGGTAGACTCAGGACGAGCGCCATGCTCAAGCCGCCGCGCATCCCGCCCCAGATCAGTATCGGACTCCAACTCCAGGGGAGCGGCTTGAACCAGCGATTAATTAGCGGCAGCAGCGCGTTCACCACCAACGCCCGGGCCAGCAACACGGCCAGCCAGGCCAATAGTATGTGCCAACGGTAAGCGATCAGTTGCCCGATCTTCACTTCCATACCGATCAACAGGAAGATCAGCGAATTGACCAGGAAAGCGGCGTATTCCCAAAAGGTGACAACCGCCACGCGCGTGGTCGGCGACATGCCAATACGCGAGCCGTAATTACCGCTCATCATTCCCGCGGCCACCACCCCGATCACACCCGAAACATGCAGGTGCTCGGCCAACAAGTAGGTGCCGTAAGCGAGAATAGTGGTGAGCATGATCTCAAGCAAGTGGTCCTCGACGCGCGAGGTCAGGTAGGAGAGCGCCAAGCCTGTGACCAGTCCCACCGCCAGACCTCCCAGCACTTCCCGCAAAAAAGAGGAGGCAACCCAGGCGGCGCCGGGCTGTCCCACGAAGCTGCCGTGCGCGTCATAGCCGGTCAAGGCGGCGAGGATCAACGAGAATACTACTACCGCCGTACCGTCGTTGAACAGGCTTTCCCCCTCTACGATCAGATTCAAACGACGCGGCAGGCCCAGTTTCTTAAAAATAGCCAGCACCGAAATAGGATCGGTGGCTGAGATCAGCGCGCCAAACAGCAAAGCCAGCATCATACCGCAGGGACGGAGATCAAACCCGCCTTTACTAAGCCCGAGATATACCAGGCCACCGGTTATCAGCGTCGAGGCGACCACGCCGACGACCGCCAGTACCAGGATCGGCCCGGCGTTGCGGCGAAAGCGCCCGATGTCTAAATGGAAGGCCGCTTCATAAAGCAGCGCCGGCAGAAAGATGGCAAAGACCAGCTCCTTGGAAAGGTGCAATTCGAGCGGCAAATGGAAAAGACCCAGTCCCAGCCCGGCCAATACCAGCGCCACGGTATAAGGCAAACGCAATTTCCCCGCCAACATCGCCACCGTCGCCGCCGCGACCAGTAATAGAATTATTTGTTCTTCGATAACCATGTGGCGTCAATTATAACAGTTATTGTTGCTCGTTGCTAGTCGCTCGTTGCTCGGTTTGCCGTACAGCGTCCGGCCAACGTCGCCTATCGAGAATCCGCACCTGATTCCACTCATCCCGTAAACTGTGGGGATACCACATCGCGTAATGCCTCAGTTACGGGGTGTGCCTGTCGCAAGGATGCGTAGGGGCGCCGCTTGCTGCGCCCTGGGCAGGGCAAGCCCTGCCCCTACGTTGACATGAATTGCCTGTATTTGCAATACGTCCCTATGCACCAGCAAAAGTTGCAATACCCCCGTAACTGAGGGAATACCACATCGCGCCGATTGACCTTGATTCCGCAGCCAGCTCATAGTAAAATTAAAGCAAATGGATAAGAAGCCTTCCCACATAGATGACCCCGCCTTGTCGGAAATCGTCAAGCGCCTCGCAAACGCCTACAAACCCGAACAGATAATCCTCTTCGGCTCCAAGGCCCGCGGCGAGGATGGGCGCGACAGCGACTATGACCTGATGCTTATCGTCCCCGACAACGCACCACAGGAACAACGCGGCAGCAAGCTGGCATACGAAACGCTGTGGGGCACCCAGGGCGCAGCTGATGTCCTGGTTTGGACCCGTAACGCCTTCGAAAGCCGTCTCGGTGTTAGGACCTCCCTGCCCACCACCATCCAGAGCGAGGGGAGAATCCTATATGAAGCCTGACGCCCCATCAATATCAAATGAACGGAAGCGGGGCTCTGGGCGTTGCCGGATTATCCTCGAAAATCGAGAATCGAGATTGGACCGCAACAAAAGAACTAGCGAGCACCAAAGTGTTCGCACTAGAATATTGGAGTGCCCGAAGGGCCATTCGAGATTCTAGAACAAGGGCGGTTCACGAACCGCCCCTACACTACATTGTCGAATCTCGAATGCTCTATTAAAACAAAAGCCTCGATCATCATTAGATGAAGGAGGCTTTTTGTTTTAATCCGGCGATGCCCGACTCTCCCACGAGTGAACGCAGTACCATTGGCGCAGAGGAGCTTAACTTCCGTGTTCGGGATGGGAACGGGTGTTTCCTCCTCGCTATAATCACCGGAAAAACGGCAGTCGCTAGTCTCTAGTCGCTAACTAACGACCAAATACCAACGACTTATTCTAATAGGGAAACGAAGCGCTGCTTGTCACGCCATAGCCCATACCCAGAGCAATGGCGGACAACCGCAATATAGTTACACATTATCAATACTTGATTCCCCTACTCCGCTCACGATTCATTTCCGATTACTTACATCGGATAAATCACGAGCTACGTAGGATTTAATCTTCTTTGCGCCAGAGGCGCAAGAAAGATTAAGGCGATCAAGCCGCACGGCATATTAGTACCGGTTAGCTAAACTCCTCACGGAGCTTACACACCCGGCCTATCAACCT
>JAUXIB010000079.1 GCA_030621225.1 candidate division FCPU426 bacterium | reverse complement strand
ACGCCTGCCAAAGCTTTTCCGCATACTCCCGCGCATGATAAGTAAGAATGATATCCGCCCCCGCCCGTTTGATACATTCCAGGGTCTCAACAATAGCCCGCTCCCGCTCCAGCACCCCTTTAGCCGCGGCGGCCTCCAACATAGCGTATTCCCCGCTGACGTTATAAGCCGCCAGAGGGTAATCACAGATTCCGCGCACCTCCTTGATCACATCCAGATAGGGCAGCGCCGGTTTCACCATTACTATATCCGCCCCCTCATTAATGTCTTCTTCCACTTCACGCAACGCCTCGCGTACATTAGCCGGGTCCATCTGGTAACCGCGCCTGTCGCCAAAAGAGGGAGCACTGCCCACCGCCTCGCGGAAAGGCCCATAGAAAGCCGACGCATATTTAACAGCATAGGAAAGAATGCCGCAGTCCTTATGGCCCTCGTTATCTAAGTGCCCACGTATAGCGGCCACCCTACCGTCCATCATATCAGAGGGCGCCACCAAATCCGCTCCCGCTGCCGCGTGCGTAGCAGCAACCTGCGCCAGCACTTCTATAGTAACATCATTATCCACCTGCTGATCCTTGAGGATGCCGCAATGACCATGCGAGGTATACTCGCACAGGCAAACGTCAGTGATCACACACATCTCCGGTATTTTTTTCTTGATCGCGCGCACTGCCTGCTGTACGACACCCTGAGGATTATATGCTTCCTCACCTACTTCGTTTTTTTTCTTGGGGATGCCGAAAAGCATCACACCCTTTATACCGCAAGCAGCCACAGCTTTCACTTCCTCCAGCAAGCTGCGCAGACCGTGATGATACTGACCCGGCATGCTCTTGATCTCCCGTTTCTTTTCCAATCCTTCTACCACAAAAAGCGGATAGACCAAGTCAGCGGGAAGCACCGCCGTCTCCCTGACCATCTTCCTTATGCCTTCACTCTTGCGGGTCCTTCTACCTCTATAACTGGGAAATAACATCGTTGGCTCCTTTTTCGTCGTTAGTCGTTAGTCATTGGCCGTTGGCAGCCGGCGAACGACTACTTCCGTTTCTGATAATCGTTTACCATCGCATCCACCAGCCCGTCAAGCGTGGACCGTTTCGCGCTGACCGCCACCTTTAAACCCCACTTCTTCATAGTCGCGCCAGTGATCGGCCCGATACTAGCCAGGCGCGCTTTGGCCAGAGCCGGCTTGGCTCCCGCCGCCAGACTGGACAGCAGGTTCTCCACAGTAGAAGAACTGGTAAAAGTCACGTAGTCCACCTCGCTCGTCCGCAGATAGCTCAACAGCATCTCCCGGTCGCCGCTATCCAACCCCGTCTCATAAAGCGGCAGCTCCTCGACCAAGGCCCCTGCTTTTTTCAGCCGATCATAAAGCAAAGTACGCGCCTGACGGGACCGGGCCAAAATGATCCTCCGGCCGCGCACCGCGGGTAATGCTTTCAGTATGCCTTCGGCCTGAAAAACACTGGGCACCAGGTCAGCTCGTATACCATATTTTTCCAAGGCTCCGGCGGTTCCCGGACCGATCGCGCAGACCTTTATTCCGGACAATATGCGGCAATCTACTTCTTCCGCCCGCAACCAGGCAAAAAACACCTCCACTCCCTCGGCGCTGGTCAGCACCAGCCAATCACATCCTGTCAGCTTGCCGCATAAATTCTTTTTCTTTTTAAGCGGACGAATAGCTATGGTCGGATATTCCACCACCCAGGCGCCTAACCGCTTCAGCTTCACGGCGAGCTCACTGGCCCGGCGGCGCGAGCGTGTAATCACGATGCGGGCGCCAAAAAGCGGCTGTTTTTCAAACCAATTGAGCAACGGCGAAAGTCCGACAACTCCCCCAACCACTATGATCGCCGGCGCCCCCAAACCTTGTTCTTCTACTTTGCGGGCAATATCCGAAAGTGTGCCGCGCGCCTGTCGCTGGCGGCCGGTCGTACCCCACTGCACCACCGCGGCAGGAGTCATCTCGGACAGCCCTGCGTTGATCAAGCCCCTGACCAGTCCAAGCAGATTCTCCATGCCCATCAAAAAAACCAGCGTGCCGCCGCCCTCCGCCAGCGCGCGATAATTAATGCCGTCTTGCCCCGGCGCCGCGTCCTCTCGCCTCTGCCCGGTAACAATAGTAACCTGCGAAGCGTAAGCGCGATGGGTCAAGGGTATACCGGCATAGGCGGGAGCCGCTAACGCGGAAGTAATTCCCGGCACCACCTCAAACGGCACTCCCGCCGCCGCCAAGGCCTCCACTTCCTCCCCGCCCCGGCCAAACATATACGGGTCCCCCCCTTTCAGGCGCACCACCCGTTTGCTCTTGCCGAGCTTAACCAACAGCCGGTTTGTCTCATCTTGCCGCAAGTAATGTTTATGGCTCCGCTTGCCCGCGTAAATGATCTCCGCATTCTCCGCGGCCAACCCCAACAAAGCGGGGGAAGCCAACGCGTCATAGACGACCACCTCCGCCTGTTTGAGCAGCGCGGCACCGCGCAGCGTAAGCAATTCTGGATCGCCGGGCCCGGCACCCACGAGATACACTATGCCAACCTTAGCCTTCTTCTTTACGGGCTTCTTTTTTTCCATAGTGGTCTCTTGTCCCAACCATCAGGTCGTCGCTCGTCGTTCGTCGTTCGTCGTTCGTCTATCAGCAATCGTATCCGATAGACTATAGACGATAGCCGATCATCGCTCAAGCATCAACCTACCCCTTGACCTAGTTCTCCGATTCGCCGGTTCGCCGGTTCACCGCCTCGATAATAGCTTCCGTCTCCCGCCTCGCCTGCCGCCACTTCCCGGCCATCATCAGCTTAAAGGGCCTACCATCAAGCACCCGGTCGATTATCTTTTTCCGGTCCTTCTGCTGCGGGACTTTTTCTTTCAATTCCCGCCGCAATTTACTCATCTGCCGCAAGACGAGATCATATTCCTTGCCATATTCAGCGCGCAACTTAGCGGCTATCCTCGCCGATAAACCCGGTCCGGCGCCACTGGTGGACACCGCGATCAGCAAACTACCGCGCTCAACCACCGCCGGCACGATAAAATCACACAGCTCCGGCTCGTCAACCGCGTTTAGCGGCACCCGTTGTCGCCGCGCGGCCACGCTGACCTCCTTGTTTACCGTGAGATCATTCGTAGCGGCTACCGCCAGAACAGCCCCTTTTAGATCAGCGACCCGGAAACCCCGACGGCTAAGCTTGATCCTGCGCGCGGCAGATAGCTTAGCGACCGCCGCACCGACCTGTTTAGCCACCACGCGAACCTCGGCTCCGGCACGCAACAACAGACGGATCTTACGCAAGGCCACCGCGCCGCCGCCAACCACCAGGCAGTTCTTGTCCCTTATATCCATCAGCACCGGCAAGTATTTCATAACAGGCATTATACTACGTGAAACATAAAATAGTCCAAGTGAATTGCTACACACCCGGTGAACGATGGACGGGCGACCGCGGTGGGTCGCCCCTACGTGATGAGGTGATGTAGGGAAGCCCTACTACGGGCTCCCTGTGAATTGCCGCAGCCCCTGACGAAAAACGTTACTTGTCCTTCGTAGCACGAAGTGCGAAGTAGAATGACGAAGACAGGTGTCGTCGTAGCAAAAAATGTTTTAGTTGTTGTTAGAAAAGATAAAGCCAAAAAGTTTTTCCTTTGTGTTCTTTGTGGCTTGGTGGTAAAAAAAACTTTACGGTGGATTGACAGCCCGGATTCAAAGGGTTACTATGGTTCAGCCTTCTAAATCTTCTTAACCTTTAACCTTTTATCAGCATGCTAATTCCCGAGATAACTCAAAGCACCAGAAAAACATTTTTGACCCCCACCGAAAAGACCGCCTTCTTTTACCATCTCCTGGCCGAACTATCCATTGCCGTCTTCTGGGGCGTCAACACCCTCCTGGGCGAGCTGGCTAAAAAAACGCTGGGCGCCAGTGATTTCCAAGCCATGGCTCTGCTGCAGGCGATCGCCCCGGCAATGTTGCTTTCGGTCCTTTGGGCGGTAGCCATGCAGGGAAAAAAGCGCGTGCGCCGTTACCTCCTGCTAGCCGGTTTCCTGGGACGTCTACCCTATGCCCTGATCTTTTGGGCCGATACCCCGGCCCAGTTGCTGGTAATCGTATACTTCTGCTCGCTCTTCCACGGCATCATAACCCCGGCAATGAACGGCATCTTCCAGGCTAATTACCGCCCGGAAAAGAGAGGGTTATTAGTCGGACTGGCCTTTTCCTCCGGCACCATCGTAATGATGCTATCCTGCCGGCTGGCCGGACACTTTCTGGATCAAAACGACGCGAGCTACGGCCTTATCTTTGTCGTGGCCGCGGTCTTTGCCACTCTGAGCTGCGTCTTCCTGGCGCGAATTCCCGAGCACGGCTTAAAGCCCCCTAAGGAAACGCTGGTCGGCAAAACCAAGGTTACAAATCCTGTCGCGACAATTGGCGCCATCGCAAAGCTTACCGCAAAGATCCTGCGGGACGATCCAAAATTTGCGGCCTTTGAACGCAACTTCTTCATCTACGGTTCAGGTCTCTGGATCATGTTCACCATGCATCCTATATATTTGGTTGAAAACTTGAACCTGTCCTACTCCTCCATCAGTACGGCCAAGGCACTGGTCGGCTTTGCCCCGGCGATCATCCTGCCACCGCTGTACGGCCTACTGCTGGATCGGGTGAAGCCCTTCCGTTTCAGTACTATCGTAATGAGCCCAGTGGCACTATTCCCGCTCCTGCTGCTTGCCGCCGCCGGACAACCCCCGACACTGATGCTGGCACTCGTCTACGCTGCCTTCCTCGCCCACGGCATCGGGCAAACCGGAGTAAACCTGATGTGGCAACTCGGCTCACTGCATTTCGCCAAAACCGGCAATGCCTATATCTATCAGGGCATCCATGTCAGCATCACTGGCATCAGGGGCATCCTGGTGCCGCCGCTCGGTTATGCGATAAAAATCCTTTTCGGCATCCAGGCCTTATTCTGCTTTTGTTCCGCTCTGATCATTTTGGCTGTCGTCTTAATGTATAAGGAAGCGCGTGCCGGTGGAAGCTAACTATCCCGATTAGCAAAAAATCTTGATTTTTAATAATATGCTGGTATAGTATTCAAACGCTTAACGATATTCGATTACTTTGCGAGTAATTGCCGTAAGCTTAGCGATATTCGAAAATCGAAATTGGACCGCAATCAAGAATCTAAGGCATTTCTCGAATGTCGATTCTCGATTGCTCTATGAATAGCTGCCGTTCTATTTTATTAGACATGGGCCGGCAGCTATTCATGGGGACGTAGCTCAGTTGGGAGAGCACCTGCATGGCATGCAGGGGGTCGAGAGTTCAAGTCTCTTCGTCTCCACCATACTTCGCCCTTCCAAACAGTTTAATGGCCTGATGGGTGGAAGGGCTTCGTATGGCAGGCCATTTGTAAAATCTAGAAGGGCGAGGTATGCCCTTCGAAGCTCCGCTAGGAGCGGAGTAGGGCTTCTTCATTTGAAGCAAAAAGCGGTTCCTTTTGGAACCATTTTTTCTTTTTGAGGGGAGAAAAGTAATACAGAATGAACTCTCGGCCCAGAGTCGAATGAAAACCAGCCTGCCGTTTTCGCGTCCTTACTCCCACTTCTCCAAGAAACGCTTCAGCTTCTTATCTTTCGGGTTTAGCTGGAGGGACTTGTCGAAGGCTTCGCGTGCTTTGACCTTATCACCAAGCTTGAAATAGCAATAGCCCAGCATGCGATATGCCTTAGCGTGGGCGGGGTCAAGCTCGACGGCCTTAAGCAACCTCGGTAGGGCGACCCTGTTATCCCCCTGCTTCACCAAGGCTGCGGCTTCCTCCAGCAGGTCTTTAACGCCGGCTTCTTTTTCGCCGTAGACGATCAGTTCCACGCGGCGGTTGGCTTGACGTCCTTCCGCCGTTTCGTTGCCGGCGATGGGGTTGCTCTCACCATAGCCCATCACCGAGAGGCGTCCAGCCTCCATCCCCTGCGTCGCGAAGAACTGCCGCACCGCCTCGGCGCGCGCGGAGGAGAGCTCCTGGTTGTCGGCAAACTCCCCGCCGGCACGCAGACGAACGTTGTCGGTGTGCCCCTCCACGATAATGTAGCTGCCGGGATACTTCTCGTTTATGGTCGCCAGAGCGCCGGCCAGGGCCTCGAAAGCGCCTGGCTTGAGCTCGGCATTGCCGGAATTAAAGAACAAATCATCGGCGAATTTGAAGGCATACTTGTAGCGCACCTTTCCCGGGGTCGGCTTCGGCGTCGGCTCTGGCCTTGCTTTTAGCCAGGCGAGCACCATCTTCTCCTCGGACTTCACCTTCTGCTCCTCCTCGTCTTCCACCTCCAAGGTAAGATAATAGTCGCCTTCCTTCACAAGCTCACCGCTGTCGCTCTTTCCGTCCCAGGAAAGCTCCCCGGGCGGCTCCCCTTCGCCGCTGAACACTTTTACCCACTTGCCGCCACCGTCCCGTACCGTCACCCTCCACTTGCTTATCTCCTCCTCGGCCTTGGTTTCGAGCTTTATCTTGAGTTTATCACCCTCCAGGGTGAATTCGTCGCCGCTGTTGAGAAAAGCTTTAGGGGGCACAAGCCGTCCGCCTACACTGATACTGATTGACACGCGGTGGGTATTGCCGATGATGCCGTAAGGGACGAAAGCGTAGTCAACCCCGGCGTCCATGATGCCAAAGCCGTAGGAGTAGCCGCCCCCGGTGGTCAGGCCGGCCAGGCTGCCCAAATCTCCCCCGATGCGGTAGCCGAGGCGCAAAGCGCCCGCCTGTCTTCCGCCCCAGCAGGCCTTGTATTCAGAGCCGATGTTCAGCTTGGCTCCGGTGTCTATGTGGCCGTCTGTCTCCACCGACATCAAGAGATAGTCCCTACCGTACACCAGCTCCTTTTTCTTGTAAGATGCGCCGACCTTGAAAATGAAGGGCTGTTTCTTGTCCTGCACCTTTGTCCCAACGTTCAACAGCACGGCGCCGAAATACACCTTGTCACGCACGAACTCATAGATGTAGCCCAGATCAAAGGAAAAACCGTACCCCGAAAGCTCCACCGCCTTTTGCCCAACGAAGGTAGCTTTTATCCCCACCAGGGAGCGCTGGAGGATGGGACCGCCCCACCACAGGCCGAGGCGCTGGGCGTAGGCGCCGCTGACCGCGAAGTCGGTGGCACTGATCTCGTCGCCCTCCCCGGCGTATTCGCCGGTGGGGGTTTCTAAAGTCTGGCGGAACTTCCCGGTGGTCAGGTAGATAAGGCTGCCCCCGATGGCCCCCACCCGCCCGATCTTCTGGCTGTAGCCGAAGAACTCATGGCTTACCCCTTCCATCCACTCGCTATGCGTGGTGGTGAAGCCCATGCCGCGGGTGAGCATCATCCCCGCCGGGTTCCAGTAGACGGCATTGGTGTCATCGGCCACGGCGGTGAAGGCGTCGCCCATCGCCGCCGGCCGTGCCCCGGCGCCGATCTTCAGGAAGTTGGCGCTGGTCGTACCGGCGCCCGTGCCGGCCCCGCTGGACCATGCTGGAGCGACGACGAGCAACAGTACCGCTACTGAAACCAGCAATTTCTTATTCATCTTTGCCTCCTTGTAGATACCCACGGACACTTTGGCACATTGCACTTGCCCGCGGTTATCTACCTTTTTTACAAGCTGCGCTTGATCCTCCTTCGCTAAAGCTATGGTGGCGGCCGTAGTAGGCCGCCACTACGGGACTACCGTAACACCTCTCGTAGGAGCGTCCTACAACGGGCGCCACTACTTCACCACAACCTTCCGACTCGCTCCGCGCTTCGACATTACGAAAAAGCATATTCCTCCCCCCCTCGAGGGGGGAGACACTTGTTTTTGCACGACACTACCTCACCACGACAACCTTCCCCCTCTTCAGCACCTTTTTACCGGAGGTAACGGTGTAATAATACGTCCCCGGCGCCACGGGGTTGCCCTCCCTGTTCCTACCGTCCCAGAAAACACAGCGGTTTTCTTCTTTCGATAACCCTACAAGTTCGCCCGTAATTGTAAAGAGTTTTACGGTTGCCCCCTTCGGCAATCCCTTGAATTTCAGGGTGCCGTTGACGGCTTGCTTGGGGTTATAGGGATTAGGATAGACCACGATCTCTTGGCATGCAGGGATGGGAGTCGGGGTAAATGTGGGCGTTATAGTGGGCGTGGGCGCTACGAATCCAAAGTCATCCACGTAAAAGATGTCCCTGAAACCGTTGCTGTCACCGCTAACCAAGTTGTCGGCGTCCGACTCAAACCCAACCGCCCAACCGTCGCCACTGATAGAAGGATTCCTGCTCTCAGCGTTGCCTTCCATCCCCGTTTCATTTCTGCTCACTCTCATAATAGAGCCGCTCTGCCTGTCATAGACAAAGATGTCGTATACTCCGTTGGCGTCCCCGGCGATCAGATTGTTTGCTTCAGATTCGAAGGCGACAAAGCGCCCGTCGGCGCTCAACCAAGGCCTGCCACTGTTCCCGTTCCCCTCTTGGCCCGAATCATTGACACTCACCCGCTCGATGGTATTGTTCTGCCGGTCATGGACGAATACGTCTTCGAAACCGTTGGTGTCATTGGCCACGAGATTACTGGCTGCGGAGGCAAAGGCAACGTAGCGGCCATCGGCGTTGACATTGGGGTAAGAGCTGGCCCCATTAGCTTCAGTGCCTGAATTGTCGACGCTGACACGTTCGATTGTGTTTGCCGAGCGGTCATAGACGAAGATATCGTCTGCGCCGTTGGTGTCACCGGCAACGAGATTACCGGCCGCGGAAGTGAAGGCAACGAACCGTCCATCGCCGCTGATGGCGCCCTGCTTGCTTGCGCCGTTGCCTTCCGTCCCCGCGTCGTCTACGCTGACCCTTTTAATGGTGTCGACCTGCCGGTCATAGACGAATATGTCCTTTACGCCGTTGATGTCGCCGGCGACCAGGTTGCTTGCCTCCGACTCAAAGGCGACGTGCCACCCCTCGAAATCGACGCTGGGCAGACCGCTCGCTCCGTCCCCCTCAATACCGCCCCCATCAACGCTTACCCGCTCCACAAGTATATAGTCCTGGTCGTAGACGAAAACGTCTTGAAAATTGTTCGTATCGCCGGGGACGAGGTTGGTCGCCGAGCTGGCAAAAGCGACGTATCGCCCATCATCGCTGGTAGCGGGAGATAGACTGTCGCTGTCACCTTCCGGGAAATCGATCCGTTTCACGGTCTCTTGTTGGTGAAAGTACAGGAATATATCCCGGGAGTCGTTTTGATCAGTCGTATCACATGGGAACGTTATATTGGCGGCGAGCGACCCGAAAGCGATATATTGATTGTCAGAGCTTACCCTCGCCTGATAGCTGTTGTCATCCCCCTCAGCGGCATCATTACTTCTTATGGAAGAGCAATCGATGGTTCGATCTAAGCGGTCAAAAACAAAGATATCCTGCGTGTTGAGGCAATAATCCCCGGAAATCAGGTTGTTCGCCAGGGAGGAAAACGCAACGCAACGTCCGTCAGCACTTATGGACGGGCTTTGGCTTTCGCCATTGGCCCCCTCGCCGGAATTGTTTTTGTTCACCAATTCGATTTTTTTAGTGTTACGGTCGTATACATATATGCCACTAACTAATGCCTCTTCTTCCACCAGATTGTCCGCTCGTGAATAAAACGCAACATATCGACCGTCCGCACTTATACATGGAGATTTGCATCGCCCGTTTGCTTCCTCCCCGTAATCGTTCACGCTTACCCGCTCGATTTCGTTGCTCAGACAGTCGTAGACGAAGATATCCCCGGTTACGTATTCAAACCCGTATGACGAAGTATCGTTGGGCACAAGGTTGGATGCTGCGGATGTGAAAGCAACATATTGCCCGTCAGCACTAATACGCGGGGAATAACTTTTTTGGTTTGCTTGGATGCCGCTATCGCTCACGCTTACACGTTTTATGGTGTCATTTTGCCGGTCAAACACGAAGATGTCAAGCCAATCATTTGTGTCCCCTGCCACGAGGTTATCGGCAGTAGAAGAAAAAGCCACATATCGTCCGTCGGCGCTGATGCTGACCTCACCTATAAAGGAAGGCCAAATAATCTGCTCGCCGGCGTCGTTTACACTCACCCGTTCAGTGGTGTTGCTCTGGCGGTCGCGAACGAAAGTGTCGCTGGTCATATTAGTGTCGTTGCTTACCAAATTAGTAGCTGCGGATCCGAAAGCTACATATCGTCCATCGGCGCTGATGCTTGGCCAATAACTCTGGTCATTGCCTTGAGCGCCGCCGTTGCTCACGCTTGTACGTTCCGTCGTGCCATTCTGCCTGTCGCGCACGAAAACGTCTCGGACGCCGTTCGTGTCTCCACCGACCAAATTGCTGGCTGAGGACGCGAAAGCGACGAAGCGCCCGTCGGCGCTGATCCGGGGGTAATTACTTTCGGCATTGCCCTCCACACCGAGGTCGCTTACGCTCACTCTTTCTATGGTACCGTTCTGCCGGTCGCGAACGAATATGTCCATCGCATTGTTATTATCCCCCCCGACTAAGTTGCTAGCCTCTGACACGAAAGCGACGTACCGCCCATCGCCGCTGATGCT
>JAUXIB010000078.1 GCA_030621225.1 candidate division FCPU426 bacterium | reverse complement strand
TCAACCACTCGTGCAGCAGTCGAACGAGCCTTCTCTTTGTTTTTATCCCGCTGTCTCTCTATGATCTGCCCTCGCTGCGAAGATTACCGTTTGGTCTTTATCCAAAGAGTTTTTTAAGTTGTTCCTCTGTGTTCTCTGTGGCTAATTAGCCTTTCCCCAATTCTTTATCATCATTATACCCCAGATACCGGCAAAATTATTAATCTGTTGCTTATCCTCCGGCACGGTGTTAAAATTTGTCCGCTGTATCAGAAGTTTTATATAACCACTAATAAAGAAAACAATCCCATGAAAAGAAATCTCTCTCAATTTAAAGACCAAACTTTTGACGTCCTGATAATCGGCGGCGGTATCAATGGCTGCGGCGTAGCACGAGACGCGGCGCGGCGCGGTCTCTCCGTTGCCCTGGTAGAAAAAACAGATTTCTCCAACGGCACCAGTTGTACCTCCACCAAGCTGGCGCACGGCGGCGTGCGTTATCTAGAAAATTACGAGTTCCGCCTGGTTTGGGAGGCCTGCCACGAAAGACGGCGCCTCTTGGATCTGGCGCCGCACCTGGTACGGCCCCAGAGTTTTATTCTTCCATTATATAAAGGAGACAGCCGTCCACCCTGGATGATCAACATCGGTATGTGGCTGTATGATCTGATGGCCGCCTTCAAGAACGTCAAACGCCACTGCATGCTCTCCGTAAAACAGACCCTGGAAAAGGAGCCAAAGCTGAATGCGGCAGGACTCCGGGGAGCCGCCGTATATTACGATGCCCAACTCAACGATTCCCGCCTCTGCCTGGAAAATGTCCTGGAGGCAGCAGAACACGGCGCCCAAGTCGCCAATCATATCGAATGCACGTCCCTGCAACAAAAAGACGGAATCTGGCAAGCCGGTCTTAGGGATACACTCAACGGAGAAAAACTAAGCGTCAAGGCAAGCACCGTGCTTAACTTGGGTGGTCCCTGGGTAGACAAGATATGCGCGATGATAGCCGATGATATCCCCCGCAAGGTGCGCACCACCAAGGGCGTGCATCTCCTGACCGAGGAAAGATTAACCGGTGATAACGCCCTGCTGCTCTTTACCCGCGCCGACAACCGCGTCTATTTCGTCATCCCCTGGCTGACCGGCTCAATGGTCGGCACTACCGACACCGACTTCACCGATTCTCCCGACCACGTCGTTACCGACAAAGCAGACGCCGCTTATCTGCTCGAAGAAACCAAGCGCGTCTTCCCCCAAGCCAAGCTGACAGCGGAGCATGTTGTTACTTCCTTCGCCGGTCTGCGGCCGCTGGTCTTTGAGCCCGGCAAAAGTGAGTCCGCCGTCTCACGCGAACACGTGATCAGCGAAGACGCGCCGGGGTTCCTGACCATGGCCGGCGGGAAGCTGACCACCTATCGCGCCATGGCCGAAGAATTAACCGACCGCGTAATTAAAAAACTAAAGCTCAAAAACAGCAAAGCCTGTGACACCAAGAAAACGCCCCTTTATGGCGGCGCTCTGAACAACACCATAGAAGCATACATCAATGAACGAATTCCCGGCCTGAAGAACATAATGCCGGAGGAGACGGCTGCCGCCCTGATCAACCACCTCGGCACCAAGCACGAAGAGATCGCCACCCTTATCCGCGAAAACGGAGAGCTGGGCGCCAGGATCTGCGGTCAACACCAGCACCTGTTAGCCGAAGTAGACTACGCCGTAAAGGTGGAAATGGCCCTGACCCTAAGGGATTTCATGTGTTGCCGCAGTTGGATCTGCTTCGCCCCCTGTCGCGGGCTGGATTGCGCCCCCAAAACAGCCGAGCGGATGGCGGCCCTGCTTAATTGGTCACCGGAACGGAAAGAACAAGAATTAAACACCTATCGCGAATGGATAGAGGCGAATCATGCGTTTTAGTCACGCCAAGCCACAAAACCGTTGCTCGTTGCTAGTTGCTCGTTGCTCGGGCTCCAAAGACTCGAGACACGAGACACGAAACGCGAGACTCAAACCGCAGAACACAGGACACGGGACACGGGACACGGGACCCCGCCTGTCCATAGCCGCCTGGCTCATGTTTTTCTGCCTCTTAAGCACCGCCGGTCCAGGACAGGCGGCCGATAATCTGCGGCATAACGCGGTGGTAAAAGCGGTAGAGCGAGTTTCTCCCGCTGTGGCCAATATCGGCACCGAGCGTATCGTTGTCCAACAGTACCATCCCTTCGGTTCTTTCGTCGATCCTCGCTTCAACGAGTTCTTCGGCCTGCACAGGTCCTATGAACGCGAATATAAAGTCAAGAGCCTGGGCTCAGGGGTGCTGATCCACCCACAGGGATTCCTGCTAACCAACGAGCACGTTGTCAGCAAGGCCTCGCGCATCTTCGTTACGCTGAGTGACGGTGTGGAACACGAGGGAACATTGATAAGTTCAGACGCCACGCAAGACCTGGCCGTAGTCAGAATAAAAGCGGACAAGCCGCTGCCCTTTATCACCTTTGCCAATTCGCGGAATCTCCTGATCGGCGAACCCGCTATTGCCCTGGGCAATCCCTTCGGCCTGGAACATACCGTCACCGTCGGCGTAGTCAGCGCGCGTAACCGTTCTATATCCAGCGAACGGGGCCCGGTACTCAAAGACCTGATCCAAACGGACGCCTCGATCAATCCCGGCAACAGCGGCGGTCCCCTGGTCAACATCCACGGCCAATTGATCGGACTTAATACCGCCATCTATGCCGAAGCCGAGGGCATCGGCTTCGCCATCCCCGCCCACAAGATCAAAGATTCCCTGCTCGAACTACTTGACCCGGCAAGAGTGGGCAAGATCTGGACCGGACTAAAAGCGCAGGATACCGCCAAAGGCCTGCGGATAAAAGAAATAGAAGCTGACGGTCCCGCCGACATAGCCGGACTGAAGGCCGGCGATCTGATCCGCTCTCTGGATAGCTGCCCGGTTAAAAACCGTCTGGACTTTTACCTGGCCATGCTCTGTCGACACCAGGGAGATACATTCAAGCTTAAGGTATCGCGCGGTAATATCTCTTTGGCTATCGCCCTGCCGCGTGCGGCGGTAGCCGCGCCCAGTGCCGGAGAACTGGCCTGGAAAAAACTGGGACTGCGCGTCAGCGCCTCATCGCTCGGTATGGGCGCCACGATCAGTTCACTACGGCGCAAAGGCCCGGCACATATCGCCGGACTTAAAAAAGGAGACCTGGTCTACCAGATGGGCCGCTATCGCATCCAGGACGTTGATGACTTCAACGCTCTTTTGATGTATATTAAACGCAACGACACCATTATCATTCAGCTCATCCGGGGCAAATACAGGATGTATTCGGAGGTGAAAAGTGACTAGCAAAAACCGTCAAACGTCCAAAGTCCAACGTCCAACGTCGCCTCTTTTCACACGCAAACAACCTGTCGTACCGTTACGCGGTGTGCATCTGGATCTCAAAGGCCTGCCGCCGACGCCGCGGCGTCTGCTCGAGCTGCTCGACCTTTTCGTCGCGCTACGCCTGAATATCGTACTGGTGGAATGGGAGGACACCTTCCCCTGGCGGCGCTACCCGGAGCTAAAAGGTCCGACCGCTTACAAACGCACCGAGATCCAGGCGTTTACGCGGCGCGCGGCGCGCCTGGGCATCCGGGTCATTCCCCTGATACAGTGCCTCGGCCATATGGAGAACGTGCTGGCCAAACCGCGCTTTAAATCGCTGCGGGAAAACGCCAATGACCCCAGTGAACTTTGTCCATCAAAACCGCAGAGCGCTCAACTGGTCATCTCGCTGATAGACGAAGTGCTGACGCTTCACCGTCCGGAATGGTTCCACATCGGCGGTGATGAAGCCTGGCACATGGGCTCCTGCCCTCTTTGCCGCAAGGCGGTAAAGAGTATGGGCAAGGATCAACTATATCTGAAACACGTTGCCCCTATCCTTGAACACCTTAACAAAAAAGGCATTCGTCCCATCCTCTGGGACGATATGATGCGCAAATGGTCTGCGCCGGCGCTAAAGAAGCTGGGCCGGCAGGCCGACCTGATGGCCTGGAGCTATAACGCTGAACCGGTAGTGAAAGCCAACGGCTTCCTGCATGAAAAAGAACTCGCGCGTTATCGCCGCAGCGCTCTGCCGCTCTGGGCCGGTTCCTGTTTCAGAGGCGCTGGTAATCCTTACTTTGACTTACCCAAGCTTGAAGTGCTGGCCAAAAATAATTTAAACTGGGTCAATTTTGTCCGCAAATACAATATGCGCGGCATGATCTCCACCGGTTGGGGCCGTTACAATACCTTTATGTCCCCCTGCGAGGGACTGGAGGCCTCACTGCATTCGCTGGTACTGGCCGCCGTCGCGATGTGGGATAACCGCCTGCCGCGGGAAAAAGATCGGACAGAGGCGGCTTTTGATTTTTTACAGGGACACAAGCAGGGCAAGGAATGGCGCCGCTTCAACCGCTGTCATCAAGCTGCCTCCCAGCTGGCCGATTGGCAGCAAGGCCCGATCTCTTACCTTTTGTCTCAGCAGGAACGGGCCGCGCATTTGAACGGGGAGCCGAAAAGGATCAACCCCGCATTATTCAAAAAGCAGGACCGCGAGATCCAGGATGAGCTAAAAAAAGGCAAAAAAATAGGCGCGGATTTCATCCGCGCCCACAAAGGACTTGTCGCCGACCACTGGCTCGAACTCTACGTTAAATCCCGGTTGATGCGCTTTGAACGGGCTCAGCAAGCGCTGCGATAGACGTTTTTCAAAGCTCGATGCTGACTTATTTAATATCGGTTTGTCCCCAAGGGGGGATACTCGGAACTAGTCTCGTACAGCGTATTGCGCTATTCCTTCTTCCTTTTTAATTTTTACTTTTGAATTCCTTATTCAGCCCCCTGTCTACCGTATCATCATCGCCTACCCATATACCTTACCCCCGTATTCAACAAACTCCTTACTCATCGCGTCGACCTTTTCCATATCATGTCCCGCAGCCGCCGGGTCCGGATACCACTTGGCGATAAAGCCGCCGTCGTATTTAGCGAAGCTGTCTATCAGCTTGCGCGCGTAAGCCCTGATCTCCTCCACACTGCCGCTGACCAGGGTTTTCTGGATATCCACCGGGCAATAAAAACACAGCTTGCCGCCCCAGCCATCGGCCAGCTTCTCCAGCCCCATGTTTTCCTGCTGATCCATCTGGATCACCTGCAAGCCGGCTTCCCTAAGCCCGTCCAGTATTTCTATAATATGGCCGCAGCTATGCAGCATGGTCAGCATCCCCCGCTCGCGCGCAAAATCATAAACGCGCTGGTAGCGCGACTTAAAGAACTCATGAAACGCGTCGGGCGGCAGCATCAACCGGTCTTGAAAACCCCAGTCGTCCGCCGAGATGATACCGTCTACGCCGCCGATCTCCGCCAGTTGTGTTATCTGATCGATCGCTTTGTCCGTCATAATATCGAGCAAACGGCAAAAAACATCCGGATTGACCAAATAATCAGTCCAGGCCTGATCGTGGCCGCGCAAATATTCCAAGCGGTGCATCAACTGGAAATCGATCCAGGCCAGCGTGAATTTCTCTCCCTTGTTTTCAGCAATCGTTTGGTGGCGCTGCTGATAACGGCAAGGTTTTGTGAAATCCGGGAAGGGATAATCGTCCAGCATCGCGTAGTCAGTCAAGGGGTGTAGCTTGACCTGGCCCATGGTCTTGTCCCCCGAGGCTTTCTCCCAAACGCAGCCCCACTCATCCTGCTGCTGGTGCTCAGTTAATTCCCTGCTCGGCTTGAAGTCCGGGTCAGGCGGGCACCACAGCTCGACGATGTCAGAGCCCCATTTCTCAGACAGGGCGATGGGCACACGGTCGGGTTTTTGAAATAGTATCGCTTTTTTTACTCGTTCTCTTGAAGTCATTTCATTTCGCAGCTCGTAGCTGGTAGTTCGTAGCTCGTACGCTAACCTGGGTTGCCTGATACCACTGTGGCTAAATAGCCGTTTCCTGCCGGCCGCATCGTTCTGCTAAATCCTTGCCAACTGCTTCAGCAACGCGTCGCTGATCCCATGATGCTCGAAGATCATCGCCCCGTGCGCGCCGAGCTTTTTGGCCAGTTTCACTTCTTCCAGCAAACTTTTTGATTTACTGCCGTGATAGCCAACTATCAAACCCTCCCACAGTTCGGTCTTGCCCTCCATATTAGCGATATGGCCACGCGTGTAGGCCTGCATCATATAGGGATCAGGCGTATAAGTCATCGGCGCTACCATATCCAGGTATCCCTCACGGCACCAGCCCGGAAAGTCCTGGCTCTGGGTGATCATGGTGTAAGGAAACGCGTGATATACCGCCGCGGAGAGTTCTTTTTTGTACTTCTTGCACTGCTTGGAAACACCGGCTACGATCTTGGTCACGTTACCGATCCGCCAGTTATACCAACCGGGAATCTCTCGCTGCCACCAGCGCGACTCCTTAAAGTTCACCCCGGCGACCTTCTTGAACATCGCCGAGCATATCTTGCAGAAGCAGACATTATCCCCGGTACGGATGTAATCCAGGTGAATGCCGTCGACGTCATAGTTCTTGGCCACCTCGCCCATTATCCGCACCTGGTAGTTGCGCGCCTCGGGCCGCGCCAGGCAGGTGAACCAACCGGCGCCGGTCCTGGCTCTCTTTCCATCCGGCGTCAGCGCCGCGTATTCAGGATGCTCTGCCAAAAGCTTGCCGCTATCGCCCTCGAGATTGACACAAAACCAGGCGTGCACTTTGATACCGGCCTGCTTGGCCTGAGCGGTCATGTATTCCAGCGGGTCCCATTCGCGCGAAGCTGGATTAACTGCCGCGATGCGGCTGTGGTAATCCACCAGGCCGTTCGCGTTCTTGACGCAGGGCACCAGCAGGTCAAACCCCGCGTCGGCATAACGCTTGACGAAACGATCGATCCCCTGCTTGCCGCCTAACTTCGGTATATTGTGCAGCCATACTCCTTTTTTAAACTTCTTAGCCATTTTCCTCCTTTTTCAAAAATCTTCACTACATTAATGTTACTACTTAATAATGAATCCGCTGCCATGTCAAGCAAATACGACATTGAGCCGTATCCATTCAGTGGAGCGGGGAAAACCCGTGGATTCCCGCTTTCGCGGGAATGACACCCATTTTACCACACCTGCCTTTGCTTGTCACACCCGCGAAGGCGGGTGTCCAGTTGAACAACGGGTTTTTGTGTGTGCACAGCTCCCCCGCTTCACTGAATGATTACATTGAGCCACAGATTACACAGATTTTTTTACCACGACGACACAACGTTAACCCTTCGATTAGCAATTCAACATTCAGAACCGACCTCTGCCCCCCTTTTTAAATTTTAATTCCTTCCTCAGACCGTGCCCCTACTTCGCTTGCTCAGAGCAGGCTGTATACCCTTCGACTCACTTTGCTCGCTCAGGGCAGGCTGTATACTGTATACTGTAACGCAGATTCCACAGCCGCGCTAATCAGCGTAATCCGCGGCGCCTTTATCCGCGTAATCAGCAAGAAGGAGATTACCAATGATATTAGCCACCCAGTACTACCGCCCTCCTTTTCCGCAGAAAAAACACTGGAAAGAAGACCTGAAAAAGATGAAAGAATCGGGGCTCAACGCGCTCCAGCTCTGGGCGCCCTGGGGCTGGTGCGAGCCGGAGCCGGGTAAATTCCGCTTTGAAGACTTTGACGAACTTATTAATCTCGCGCGCAAAAGCGGCCTCGGTGTCGTGCTGAGTACTATCGCGGAAATCCATCCCTTCTGGCTGCTGCGCGAATATCCCGACGCTGTAATGATCGATCATAGCGGACGCACGGTTAGCTCCGGCCCGCGCGGCGAGTGCATCGTCGGTATGACGCCGGGCGGCTGTTTCGATCACCCGCATGTCTCACGCGCCATGGAAAACTTCCTCAAGAACATCGCCATGCGCTACGCCAATGAAAAAAGCTTGCTTGGTTGGGACATCTGGAACGAGCTCCGCTGGAGTGTCCACGCCCAGGGCTATGTTTGCTACTGTCATCATACGCTTAGCGCCTTTCGGAATTATCTAAAGAATAAATACAAGAGCCTTGACGGCTTAAACGCTGCCTGGAAACGCCGTTATTGCTCTTGGGAGGACGTCGAACCAGGCCGCTACCCGCGCAGTCCTTACACCGAGCTAATGGAGTTCTGCCGTTTTCTCACCTGGCGCGCGGCACGCCACATGGAAACGCGCTGCCGGGCGATAAAGTCCGCGGACTCAAGCCATCTGGTATCCGCGCACGGCGCTACCCCGGCAAACGCCTTTACCGCCTGGGAAAACGAGCAGCCGCTGGCGCGCGGCAATGATTTTATAAACGTTGCCTCGCTCGACGGCTACGGCTGTTCCCATTTTCCCGCCTGGGGCGATATGAACGAATACGCATTCGGCGCCCGCCTGGAAACGACGCGCTCAGTCACAGGCGATAAAACCCTCTGGGTCAGTGAGCTCCAGGGCGGTTCCTCGCGCCATGGACATCAGGCAATGCAGCCCGTGCCGGCTGCCCTGCAGCAGCGTTGGATTTGGAGCGCTTATTCCCGCGGCGCCAAGGCCGTTATCTTCTGGTGCTGGCGCGATGAAGTATTCGGCAGTGAGTCTTCTGGTTTCGGTCTGGACGGTAATGACGGCCACGCGGCGGAACGCTTGGCTATGCTTAAAAAAGTTGGCGGCTTGTTCGACAAGCACGCTTCCCTGTTAGAGGATTACCGACCCGACCCGGCCCGGGTCGGTGTGGTCTTTGATCCTGACTGCTATTACCTGGACTGGGCCGAAAACGGCCGCCAGGAATACGCCGCTCAAAGCCATTTAGCTTATCTGGATATACTGGAGAAACTACATATCCCTTACGATGTAGTCCCCAGCTCGCGCCCAGAATCACTGGTGGGGCTAAAATTCGTCATTCTACCCTGGACACTGATCATCGAGCCGACCCTGGCCGGGCAACTGATCGATTTCGTAAAAAAAGGCGGCACCCTCCTCTGCGAGGCGGAAACTGACTCTTTTGACGAACTGGGTTTCTACCGCTATCCGGGTGCCGACCGTTCTTTTACTAACGCCTTTGGCCTCAGTGACCTGGGAAGACGGGTAGTTGATATCGACGAGATAGAAATAAAGCTTGGCGCCGCCTGCCTGAAACTAAAAACCAGCCAGTGGCTTACGCCGCTTGATTGCAAAGGCGGAAAAACACTCTCCCAGGGAACAAAGCTGGCGGTGCAAAAGACAGTCGGCAAAGGAAGCTTTTTTGCGCTGGGCACCTCAATTGGTCACGCCTATGCCAAAGAGCCCTATGCTGACCTGGAAACGTTCGTTCAGACACTGGCCGAAAGGTCCGGCTCCCTGCCGAATATCAAGGCCATGCCGCCGGCCAAGTGCCCGGCTTATCAGTTCCGCACCGGTCTTTCCGGTGACTGCCGTCTTTTCTTCCTGATAAACTCCGGGCCCGCTGGTACATTCAAGATAGAAGGAACCGCAGACACCTTTAAAGGCGTCAAGGCGGTCAGAAACTTGGTAGACAATAAGAAAATGCCGGTCAAGATAGCCAAGGGAAAAGCGTCCTTCTCCGTTCCGGTTGCCAAAGGCGGATGTTTCGTAGCTAGTAGCTCGTAGCTCGCAGCTTGTGCGTTACAACACCCCAGAGGTGAGACTACGAACCACCCTGTATTACACCTCTGGGGTGAATTTCCGCCTATGCCAACATTAATTGCCTATAAGGAGTTCACCTGGTTTGTACCCCGTATCCGGTATCCCGTATCCCGTGTACCTTTTCTACCCATAAACCAGATACACCGCAATAACCCCCGCATCCGCCAGCAAGTGACTAACTACAACCGCATGGACATTCCCCAGCTTGTGCCGCAGGTAGCACCAGCCGAGGCTGGCGGCAAAGATCAGCGGGATAAATAACAACACCGCGCCCGGCGGAAAAAGCAGGCTGACCGTTAAAATATGATACTGGATAAAGAAAAAGGAGATAAACAGCGAGACTGATAGCGGTCGATAAACCTTATTATATTCGTGCCAAAGATACCCCCGCCAGAATAGCTCCTCTACTAACGAGTTGAATGCGACAAAATAAATCAGGAAGGCCGGATGTTTCGGGGCTGATAGTCCCCAGCCGGAAAGCAACCCGGCGATCTTCTCCCCGTTTATCAGCCGGTCGGCAAAATAATAGCCGGCGACCAGCACCAGAGCGGCACAGACCAATCCCGCCCCCAGTCCGATCACCGCGCTTCGCTTGGCGTTTCCCCCTTTTAATCCCAATGCTTCCGGCTTGGCTTCCCGCCGCAACGCCAGGAACGGTACCAGCAGGCACACCATGCCGTGATAAAGAAGGAAAGTCAGGAAGATGCTTTTTGCGACAAGCAATCCGTAGGCAACCGCCGCTAAAGGCAACAGGCTAATGCTTATCAATATTAATGCCATATTAAGCAGGAGCACGCAGAGGTGCTCCCCTACTAACGTTTTTCATCAACCAGATTAGTTAATTGGGAAATATTATTGGAAAAGTCCTTTTCACCACGACGTCACAACGTAAGCCAGTCGTTAGTCGTTGGTATTTAGTATTTGGTCTGCAACCAGATACTAGATACGAAATACCGTCTTACGCCGTTATCCAAAAAAGGGCCGTCTGTAACGTCGTGTCGTCGTGGTTAAAGCCGTTCCTCTGTGTTCTCTGTGACCTCTGTGGCTCCCTGCCTTTC
>JAUXIB010000103.1 GCA_030621225.1 candidate division FCPU426 bacterium | reverse complement strand
TACTCTATCCTCGGGATGAGGAAGCCTGCTTGAAGAGCCGGATGAGGGAAAACCTCAAGTCCGGTTCTGTGAGGGGCGGAGGAAGCGATTCCTCCGTCTACTTGACCATATGACATTTTCTTAAAACAAAGGGACCGCGTCTTCCTACTTCGCTTCCTACTACGCGCAAGGCGCTACGTAGGACAGGCCAGCTTCGTAGGGCCAGGAGAATTGTGACACTTTCGCAAATTGGGGCACTTCATCCACGTTCTTCCCTCAAGCTTCCTGCTTCGCTGTGAATGGTGTGTTGTCAGGAACCAGACTTGCCGTAGCGTTGCCTGTCGCTGAAATAGAGGACGAATTTTTTGGCGCCTACTTCCACGGGATAAAAGAGCTCGTAGAATCCGTCATGGGCGCTGAACAGGTGTTTGCTGCTGTTCTCTTGGAACACCTTGTCCAGGTGGGCGCGTTCCTCATCGGAACAGGCATAGAGGCAGTGGACCCTATCAGTCGTGTCCTTGTAGGAAGAACGATAGTATAACCTCAGGTAGGCGGGCTTGGACCTGACCGTGTCAGTGACGATCAATGACACGCTGGGAAAGTTCTTGTTCTGCATTTTTAGGTATCTAAGGATTTCTCCCGCCTCCTTGCGGTACTCCGCGGTGAAACTGTAATTCGCCAACGATTTCATCAGGTCCGCGTGCTTCTCTACCAGGTAGTCAGCGGATTTGAGGATATTTAGCTCCTTCTTCTTCGAGGTCGCCATATCACCGAGGAAGAGCAGGCCGAATATCACCGGGAACGAGGAGAGAAAGAGCACCAGTGGCAACTTCCCCTGCTTAACGGGCGCTTCCTTCTTGCGGCGCGTTTGCTCACCGAGCGTATCGGATATTTTGGTGAGGTTGAACATTATATTCACCACTACCGAGCTCGCCAGTAGGGCCAGGATCCCCATGATGCTGAAGTAGAAACTCTCGGTGATGTTCTCCCGGAATACCTTCAGCCCGAAGACCTGGATGGTGACGAAGATGAAGATCCAGTAGACGAGCAGCACTATTGCCAGCATGGCGATACGATTCGTGATCTTGATGATACGGTCGGTCTTCATTGAATGCCTCCTTTTTGGAATGAACCAATGTGCCTATTTGCGTACGCCAATTGTATCAAATTATCACGTCTTGTACAAATGGTGCTCAGCCCCGAACCATTCGTGGAGTTTACCGTGTACCGTGTTCTAAAAGAACACTGGTACATGGCTTAGGTTCAGGGTGCAGCGCCTTTTTGTTTTTGAGGGATGGCTTCTCTTAATATTCGCTCCGGGAGCGAAAAAAAGATTTTTCCCGCAGATGCCCATTTTTGTCAGGGGTGCGTGTTAGGATAAGATCAGTTGCTGAGCGACTGGTCTTTTTTTATTTTAGACAAGGAGGTGACAGATGAGCAAAGATATTATGCCAAAAGAAGTGATTGAGAAGAAAATTTATCTGATTCGCGGGCAAAAGATCATGTTGAGCACACATCTAGCAGAGCTTTATGAGGTTGAGCCTAAAACCCTGATTCAGGCGGTTAAACGAAATATTGAGAGGTTCCCCCAAGATTTTATGTTTAAGCTCTCTAGTGATGAATATGTCAACTTGAAGTCACAAATTGTGACTTCAAGTTGGGGCGGTATGCGCAAAAATCCATATGCTTTTACTGAGCAAGGTGTGGCCATGTTATCAAGCATTCTCCGCAGCAAGAGGGCGATTCAAGTAAACATCAGCATCATGCGTGCGTTTGTTAAGTTGCGAGAGATTATTGCATCTCATAAAGACTTGGCTTGTAAGTTGAATGATCTTGAAAAGAAATATGACTCGCAATTCAGAGTCGTGTTTGATGCCATAAGGAAACTGATGGAGCCCTCGCCGAAATCAAAACGGAAGATTGGATTTTAGCAGGATTTGGGGTCAGGGATGAGGAGGGTGTACAAAAATGGGGGGGTGCGGTAAAATATCTTAAATACCTAAACAGTGACCCGAAGACCTTCAAGAAGGACTTGCGGCGCTTGCCCGTCTGCATTGGGGAAAAATCCGAATGGAACAAGGGTTATGGGAGCGAGGTGATACAGTTACTGATGGACTATGCTTTTGAGGATGGTGCAGATAGAGTCTTTGCTTGTAGCGTCGGTGAGCATAACCCCCGTTGCCTTAGGGCTTTCGAGAAGTGTGGGTTCCGGATAGTGCGCAAGGTGAAGGTAAGGAAGGGAGGTAAGGGGAAGTGGGAGTGCGATCTGGTGGTAGAACAAATTCGTCAAAGGAGGCATTAAGATGGCAACCCCCAAGAAAGAAAACAAAGAGATCCTGGAGTTATTCGCTCCCTTGCGTGTGGCGGATGTCCGCGACGGTATGGATTGGATGATGCAGCACAAGAGTGGTTCTATGTCGCCGGAGATACGACCGCTGTGGCGGACGTGCGCCGTCGGCATAGCGCGCACCTGCCGTTACCTGGCTTATAGCGAGGAAGTGCCGCAGATGACTCCTGACGAGTATACCGAGTGGGTAGGTGATTATTACGGCGAGATATGCACCTATCCCTGGATGGAGGATATAGAAGAGGGGGACTTTTGTGTCATAGATCAGTCGGGCATCGATGCGGGTTTGATGGGCTCTAATAACACCCTGGATGGCCTGAAGAAAGGGGTGTGCGGTTACGTTTCAAACGGTGGCGTGCGCGACACCGACGAAGTGATACTTCAGAAGATCCCTTTTTGGTCAAAGCTGGTATCGCAATCCATGGTGCAGGGCAGGCTGAGATACCAGGCGAAGGATATCAAAGTGAAAGTGGGAGGTGTGGAGGTGGAGCCGGGCGACGTCGTCGTGGCGGATGGTGACGGTGTTATCGTGGTGCCACGCGGCATCGCGCGCGACGTGGCCAAGTACGCGCGACGTGAATACGATGCCGATAAGGCAAGCAGGCATGATAAGTACCAGGAATTGGGGATGGAGCTGGATGACACCGTTAAGTAAATGGTGTCGTGAGTAGGGGGACACCCCTATACCATTCGCGCTTTGCGCTCAGGTACAGGGCAAGCCATTCACGAGAGTTTACCGCGTACCCGGTCTAGGGTCCGGTCTAGGGTCCATAGTTAAGTTGTTCAAGTTAACCAGAAGACCTGGACACCTGCTTTCGAAGGTGTGACAGGCAAGGGAGAAAAATGTCTTCCCCCCCTCCCCTTTGTCCCCTCCCTCCAGGGGAGGGGATGAAAAAGGCTTGAAACGAGGGAGGGGGTCAAGTCGCAGTTGGTTGAATTATATTAGGCGGAAGTTGTAGTCCTCGATCTGCGCTATATGCCCCAAACCGCCCTCAAGACCGCCGTGAAAATGCCGATATATAATAATGTAGAAGAGATTCAACGCATTATTATTCAAAGAGGTCGTAATGAGCGGTTTTGGCTTAAAAAAGGCATTCGTATTGTCTATCGGGGTAGTACTTCTTGCTGCCGCTTTTTCCCACGCTTCCACGATTGAGCGGGTCAGCACCGACGATGGCGGAAATGACGCTGATAATAAAAGCGAAGAAGTGAGCATCAGCGGCGACGGCAGCAAGATAGCGTTTTCCTCTTTCGCCGGCAATCTGGTAGTTGGCGACAATAACGGCGTCAGGGACATCTTTGTTTATGACCGTAACACCAGCAGCATAAGGCGGGTCAGTGTCGATAACGACGGCAACGAGAGCAACGGCGCCAGTGACCGGCCTGGTATCAGCAGGAACGGCAATTTCGTCGCTTTTAGTTCAGCGTCTGATATTCTGGTCGGTGATGATCTGAACGGCGTCAAGGACATATTCGTTTATGATCTTGTTAATAGCACCATCGAGCGGGTAAGCCTTAATGATGCAGGGGAGGAAGGGAACGGCAATAGTAATGTGCCAGGCCTTAGCGCCGACGGGAGGTATGTCGCTTTTATTTCCGCTGCCACTAATTTTGGTAATTCGGCCGGTGATGTCTATGTTTATGACCGCGATACAGACACGATTGAGCTGGTGTGTAAAAACAATGACGGTTTTGGCGGCAATGGGCCCAGTTTTACCCCCTTTATTAGCGGCAGCGGCCGTTTTGTGATCTTTGGTTCGTATTCCTCTAATCTCGTCGACAATGATAATAACGGTGCGGCGGATATATTTGTTTTTGACCGGCAGGCGCAGACCATCGAGAGGGTTAGTGTTAGCAGCGCTGGGCAGGAAGGGAACGCATATTCCTGGAATTTCCCTACTATAAGCGATGACGGTCGCTATGCCGCTTTTACCTCATATGCTTCAAACCTGGCTGTCGATGATCAGGCCAGCACCCTGGATGCCTTTTTGCGTGACCGCCAGGCCCAGACTACCCAGATGATCAGTAAGAACGACGCCCCGGCAACGCATTATGCCAAGAACAACGCCAGCATCAGCGCCGACGGGAACTATGTGGCTTTTGATGTCAGTGATTTCAGTTTTGCGCCCGGGGACACCAATTCCAAGTGGGACGTTGTGCTCTGGGATCGTCAGGCGGATGTTTATTCCGTTGCCAGTCTTGATGAAGGGGGCAGCGCAGGTGGGGGACAATACCCGGTGATCAGTGCCGACGGTGGTTGTGTGGCTTTTGAGACGATCAGTTCGCTGGTGGCGGCGGATACAAATTCCTGGATAGATATTTATGCCAGTTGTGGGGTGATGATAGTTCCTACTGTTACTCCCACCGGCACGGTTACCGAGACCGCTACCGAGTCGGTGAGCTTTACGGAGACTCCTACGTATACTTTTACGCCTACTGTTACCGAGACCGCTACCGAGTCGGTGAGCTTCACGGAGACTTCTACGTATACTTTTACGCCTACTGTTACCGATACGCCGATCGCTTCGTCGACCTTTACGGTTTCGCTTACGCCGACGGTCAGTTCTACTTTTACCGGCAGTGTTACTGGCACGGAGACTTTTACGCCGACTGCCAGCGTGACCGTTAGCTTGACGGAGAGTCCCAGCGGTACTTTTACCTATAGCGTGACGGCCACGGCAACCCCCACTGTTAGCGCTACGGCTACTCCAAGCGTCAGCAGTACCACGAGCCTTACCGTTACGGCTACCCCTAGCGTTAGCAGTACCACGAGCTTTACCGTTACGGCTACAGCGACCGTTAGCGCGAGCGCCAGTTATACTGGCACTCATAGCGTAACCAACACCAAGAGCCGCACCCCGACTTTGACCCGTACGCTGACAGTTTCCGCCAGCCCTACTTATACAGATACCGGTACTTTTACCACCACGGCCACCGATACTTTCGTCAGCACTGCTACTTTTACCGTTTCGGCCACGGCCACCGATACTTTTACAAGCACTGTTACTTTTACCGCTACGGCCACTGAAACTTTTACTGTTTCGGCCACGGCCAGCTCTACCGTTTCCCTTACCGTAACAGCGACGCAAACCGTCACGCCGACTGTCACCAGTTCTGCTACTGTTACTCCTACTTTTACCGTTACCAACATTACCACCCGTTCGTTAACTAAAACGATGAGCGTGACCTGTACGCCTACCTTCACGCCGACGCCGCCGGCGCAACGGATATTGGCTCAGGCCTTTTATCCCAATCCCTGGAATGGTAACGGCGATGCGTTTATTGCCTTTTCTTTAGCGGCCCCGGCTGAAAAGGTGGTGATCAAGCTCTTTACGGTTTCAAATCGACAGATATACGAGGAAGTCGTCGGCGCGACGGGATATGGTGGGTATGTAAAGGTGCGGTTTACCGGGCGTGACGGGAAGGGGAATGTTTTGACTAACGGGGTGTATTTTTATGTTATTGAGGTTTATACGCGAAACGGGATCAAGGAACGGGGATTTGGCAAGGTGGTTGTGTTGCGTTAAGTTTCGAGTCACGTGTCGCGCGCTTGCCCTACACAGCCTAGGTGTCAGCCTTTAGATGCGGTAGTCACGAGTTGCGTTGACAGTTGTCGGGGAAGAGGGCATAATAGTCTCATGCATGGAATAACCATGAAACGATGGGCTTTTTTAATACTTTTTGTTCTCCTTATCTCCTGCTTGTTTCCAGTCTACCACCCCTCCACTGTAATACTCGGCGACCAGGAAATCTCCAGTAAAAAGTTCATCGTTTTCATATTCTTCGGTCACTCCAATCTTGATGGCATGTCCCTCCGGCAGGACAATACTGTTCACCCGCGCTGCTGGGCTTTGGTGGACGGGAAGTGGATCCCGGCCACGGATAGGGACCTGCCTTTTAGGCCGAATTATGGGAATAAAAGCAGCTGCGTCTATCATTTCTTGAAACGGATGGCGGCGGATTACCCGGATTATCATTTTGGGGCGATAAAGATCACCGGTCATGGCTGGTATATCGATGAAGAGGGCTCGCATATGGCACGCGGTGGTATAGGTTATAAACAGCTTTTGGCGGCTTATCAGGGGGTGAAGGATAATATCACGCTGGGAGGTATGGTGGCGATGATGGGAATGAATGCCGCTAAATACGGCACTCCCGAGAGCAGGCTTGCTATCAAGGCCGCGCTGCAAAAGTGGGTGGTGAACATTCGTGAGGATATGGGGCTGGACGATCTTTCTATCATACTGAGCAGACTGGAGGTGGGAAAGACCTGGCATTACAGGGGCGGGTATGTTAAAGAGGCGCTTGAGGCGATAAACAGCATGCCGGAGTGGGATCCGAAGAGACGTCTCGTGCTTGCGCCGCGGGATATAATGCCGCCCAACCTATACATCGATAACGACCACTATTCATGGGAAGGGAATATTTTTTTCGCCAACGAAGCGGTGGACATTTATCAGGAAAAGGGGTTGGATTCCTGGTGCGAAACGGGGCGCAGGAGCGGCAGGGCCGGTACGCCGCCGCCGATGTCCGGAGTCGGTAATATCACTGACGATTGGCCCTATCGCAGGGATGGGCTTAATTTTGTGTGGGAGAGGGGGAATGTTAACAACAGGATATTTACGCCCGAGGGTGAGCTTTCCCACATATGCCTGGTCCGGATGAGAGATTTTGCTTGTTATACGCGTTTCTTCGGCATGCGAACAGACGGCGGCGCCTTTACTGTAATGCCCCAGATCGCGAATAGTATTGCCTTGGGCTGCAAGCAGAGCGATCAGTTTAGTATGGAGATCATCGTGACACCGCGCCGGGAAACGGAGGCGGGGGCCTTCTCGCATATTGTGGCTTTTGGCATGAACGTTAAGATGCGCAGGTTTAATTTCATATTGGCGCAGGAGAAAAAAAGACTGTACCTCTTTCTGCGCACGGATGACTATTTAAATGCGGGTAAAAGGGTCTATCTCGGCGAACTCTCGATAGGCATTCCCCAGCAGATAATTGTTAACTATTCACCGGGTATCTTGACGTATTATCGCAACGGTAAGAGGATCAAAAAGACAAAGGCGATAACCGGGGGACTCAGTCCGTGGACACATTATCATCTTGTCTTTGGCCAGGATTACCACAAGAACGGTTGTTGGCAGGGAGAGCTGGAGGGCGTCGCTATTTACAGCCGCGTGATGGAAGCGGCGGAAGTGAAAGCGCGGTGGCGGGGTTACAAGAAAAGGATCAAGGGGAGAAAGGCAACGGAGCGGATAGAGATATTGGTGGAACTAGTGGATACCGTTGATCTGGTGGTCGGGGATGATCCCTATTATGTTATCAACCAATCTTATCCGCGCATTGTGGTGCACTATGCCTATGAGGTCAGGGAAGTCCTGAATGGCGAATGTGCCCATAAGAAAATTTTGGTAGCCCATTGGGGCGCGATGGATGCGAAGGATGTTCCGTCATTGAAGTCCAGGAGGAAGGGACAGGTGTCACACCTGATGCTTGAACCTATGGCTGACCATCCGGAGATAAGCGGTGAGCGCCAAAAACTGCTGGACGATGAGGATATAGATCTTCCCCTTTATTATGATGTGAGTCCCGAGAGGGAGCGGGGACAATAGTTAACTTGGTGAAAATATTCTGGAAGTGCCTATTTTTACTTGCGCTACGAGCATAAATGCTGTAGAATCGCTGATTAATTATGAGCAGGCAACAAATAATCGCGGTTATAGTCACGGCATTGATCGGAGCGTCCTTGTATCTGATCTATCCCCTGGAGGAGAATATCAAGCTGGGGCTGGATCTAAAGGGCGGTATCCACGTCGTGCTGGAGGTTGATGATACCAAGCTGCCGCCCAAGGCCAGTCTGGAGGACGCGTTGGCCAAATCACTGGAGATAATCCGGCGCCGCGTGGACGGACTGGGCTTGACGGAACCGGTGATCCAGCCGCAAGGCGATAAGTGGATCGTGGTTCAACTGCCCGGCGTGCAGGACCCGGCCAAGGCCAAGAAGATCATCGGCAAGACCGCGCGCCTGGAATTCAGGATGGTAGTGGAGCCGGAAGAGCTCGTCTTGTATCAGGGCGATGACGGTACGCTTAATCCGGAATATTTACCGGATGATATCCGGATGATGCGCATGAAGGACGAGGACGGCGAACGGGAGATAGCGGTGCGGGCCAAGGCCAGCCTGGATGGTTCGCATTTGAAGAACGCTACCGTGACCATGGATAATTTCGGCGGGCCGCAGGTGAGTTTCCAGTTGCACGAAGAGGGCCGCGAGATCTTTTCCCAGTTGACCTTTGCTAATGTGGGCAGCCGCCTGGCGAT
>JAUXIB010000057.1 GCA_030621225.1 candidate division FCPU426 bacterium | reverse complement strand
CGACGTTAGACATTAGACGCGCGACCCTACTTCGCTTCCTACTACGCGCAAGGCGCTACGTAGGACAAGAAAGCTACGAAGGACAAGAGGCTACGTAGGGCAGGCTCGGGACGTGTGACATTTGACGGGAATGATGCTATACGCCACACGTAGACGCGAGTTGCGAGCTACTAGCTACGAACAGAGGCGTATTTGCTGTTGACATCGACATCAAAAACGGCTAGAATGCCCTGCTAAACTGGTTTAGTGCAACCTTTTTGCAAAGGTAGTCGGTTTAGAAACTTAGAAGAGTGAGAGCAAAAGGGCGAAGGTTTGAGGTGTTTAACCTTCTGAACTTTCAAAACTTTTGGCTAGTAGTCGACTTTCGGGTGAGGTCATTGAAAATGGATAAGTGCGCCGTTTGCGGCAAAGAATTGCCTCCGTTTACTTATCGCAAACCGCACGCGGATGGTTTCGCGTGCAGTAAATGTGCCGGAGGAAAAGTCGAGCAGAAGTCGCTCGCTGATGGTTCTGAGCCGGTTAAAGCTAAGCCTGAGCCCAAGCCCGAGGCCAAGTCTGAGTCTGAGAAGGGTGAGGGAAAGAAACGGGAAGTGCCGGGACTTTCCGATGCGATAGATGGGCTGTTGAAGGACTGAAGGAGGTTTAATCAAGCACGTTCGGTGACCGGTCGGGAGGTGTCCTGCGTAGTTTCGCCTGCGTTAATGTAGACGCAAGTGGAGCGGAGTAGGATTCCCTGCTGGGAAGACCCGGGCGGAAGTGAAACCATTAGGAGAAGAAGATGTCAGCAGTAACTATGAAACAGTTGTTGGAGTCGGGGGTTCATTTTGGGCATCAGGTCCGCTATTGGAACCCAAAGATGACCCGTTTTATCTTTGACGAGCGGGACGGTATTCATATTATCGATCTGCAGAAGACGGTGCAGATGATCAAGGAAGCCTATCATTTCGTCCGCCAGCTTGTCCAAGACGGTGGTGAGATCCTATTTATAGGTACCAAGAAACAGGCGCAGGATTCTATTCTTGAGGAGACGGAGAGATGCGGCATGCATTATGTGAATAATAAATGGTTGGGAGGAACACTTACCAATTTCAATACGGTCAAAAAAAACGTCACCCGCCTCAAGGCATTGGAAGTGATGTTAGCGGAAGATTCAGAGGCAAAGATGAGCAAAAAGGAGCACATCTCGCTGACGAAAGAGGCGGTCAAGCGGCGGAAGACTCTTTCCGGCATCAAGGAGATGAAATGTCCCCCGAATGCAATGTTTATCGTTGATCCCAAACGGGAGAGAGTGGCGGTGGCGGAAGCGCTTAGGCTGGATATCCCTATCGTTGGCTTGGTGGATTCAAACTGTGATCCGGATGAGATCGCTTATCCGGTGCCTGGCAACGATGATGCCATTAAGTCGATAAAGTTGATAACTACTATTATTGCCGATGCAGTGATAGAGGGGATGGAAGCCAGGCCAAAGGAAAAAGCAAAGACCGGGGAAACGGAGCAGGCCGGGGATGCCGCTCCTGCTGCAGTGGCGGAAAAAAAGCAGGCGACGGATAAAGCGGGGGCGAGTGTCGGTAAATCAGAAGAGAAGGCGAAGGCGCCTGCTACTTCCGGGGAGCGGGCAGTGAAGCGGAGGGAAGAATAATGGCGATAACACCAGAACAAGTCAAACAGTTGCGTCAGAGCACAGGAGCAGGAATGATGGACTGCAAGAAGGCTTTGACCGAGGCTGCCGGTGATACGGAGAAGGCGGTGAAGATATTGCGCACCCAGGGTTTGGCTCGGGCCAAGGACAAGAGCAGCCGGCAGGCCAGCGAGGGCGTTGTCGGTTCTTATATTCACGCGGGGGGCAAGCTAGGCGCCTTGGTGGAGGTGAACTGTGAAACTGATTTTGTGGCGCGCACGGATGACTTTCTGAAATTGGTGGATGAGTTGGCTTTGCAAGTGGTGGCAAACAATCCCATTTATATCTTGCGGCAGGAAGTGCCGGAAGAGGTGGTGGCCGAGGAACGGGAGATTGCCATGGAGTCCGCGCGCAAGGCCGGCAAACCGGATAAAGTATTGGAAAAAATAGCGACAGGCCGTTTGGAGAAATACTATGGTGAGGTATGTCTGATGGAGCAGGCATATGTTCGCGAGCCTGATAAACGGGTGCAGGAATTATTGGATGGCGCGAGAGCGAAACTGGGAGAGAACATCGTTGTTTGCCGCTTTGCCCGGTTCCAGCTTGGCGAGAAAACAGACTAAAGAGGGTACCATTGAAACGCAAATATAAACGCGTCCTTTTGAAGCTAAGCGGCGAGGCCCTGGTTGAGGCGGGCCAGCAAGGGCTTGACCTGGTGATGGCGGGCAAGATTGCCGCTGAGGTGATCGCGGCGAAGCGCCTGGGAGTGGAACTGGCGATAGTAGTCGGCGGGGGGAATATCATCCGTGGCTGCCGGGCAAGTGATGCCGGGCTTGATCGTTCCATGGCGGATTACATGGGTATGCTCGGCACGGTGATCAACGCGCTTGCCCTGCAGGGTTGCCTGGAACGCAAGGGTGTGGTGACCAGGGTGCAGTCGGCTATCAGCATGCAGCGGGTAGCTGAGCCTTACATCAAGCGCCGGGCTCAGCGCCACCTGGAAAAGGGCCGGGTGGTGATCTTTGCCGGTGGTACTGGCAACCCATATTTTTCTACCGATACCGCGGCGGTACTGCGTGCGTTGGAAATCGGCGCCGAAGTGCTGTTAAAAGCGACAAAGGTTGACGGTGTTTACGATGGTGACCCGGTGCGGGTGAAAAAAGCACGCTTGTATAAGACGGTCTCCTACCACGAGGTATTGGCGAAGAAATTAAAGGTGATGGACGCGACCGCTATCGCCCTTGCCGAAGAGCAGAACCTGCCGATAACTGTTTTCAATATGTTCAAGCGCGGCAACATCCGACGGGTGGTTGCCGGACAGCGCATAGGTACGTTGATAAAAGGAGTTAGCGATGAGTGAAGAAATTCTATCGGGTGTTGAAAAGAAGATGGATGCGGTAAGGGAAAGTACAGCGGAACGTTTCAATACCATCCGTACCGGGCGGGCCAGCATGGAGATGCTGGATGGAGTGCAGGTAGACTGCTATGATACGGCCATGGCAATTAATCAAGTGGCCAATATAACCATCCCAGAGGCGCGCATGCTCGAGATACGTGTTTGGGATCCCAAGGTTGTGCCGGCCGTAGAAAAGGCGATTGTAGCCTCTGATTTGGGCATTAATCCCAGTACCGACGGCAGCGTTATCCGCTTGAAGATCCCCCCCCTGAATGAGGAGCGCCGCGAAGAAATGGTTAAAAAACTGCACGTGATGCAGGAAGAAGGCAGGGTGGCTTTGCGTAATATTCGGCGTGACGCGAACGAGGAGGTAAAGTCTATGACCAAGGATAAGAAATTGACCGAGGACGAGCGTGATCGCTTGCTGGATAAAGTACAGGAAATGACGAACCAGGAAATCGAGGGATTGGATAAGGCGGTGGGAGAGAAGGAGCAGGAGATAAGGGCCATATAACTAAGATCGTAAAGCGTCCAATGTCCAATGTCTGAACGTCAAAAGTAAGTTCTGGCGGGAGATTTTTGATATTGGACGTTTGACGTTTAGACGTGTGACGAAAACATGCCCAAGATACCCGAATTTATAAGTTTGCCGAATCATATAGCGATCATTATGGATGGTAATGGCCGCTGGGCGCGTCAGCGCCGTCGGCCGCGTATCTTTGGTCACCGGGCCGGTATTGAGTCTATTCGTGACATCGTGCGTTGTTCGGCCGAGCTGGGTCTTGAGGTACTTACTCTTTACGCGTTTTCAGTGGAAAACTGGAGCAGGCCCGGTGGTGAAGTGAAGCTGCTGATGACCTTGTTGGCGGACTATTTGCGTGGTGAGAAACAGGAGCTAATGGATAATGATATCGTGCTTAAGTCCATTGGTCGCGCAAACGATCTGCCGCCCAAGCCGCGCCGGCTTTTGCGGCAGGTCATCGCTGAAACCGCCGGCAACCAGGGGATGGTATTAAATTTGGCCCTATCCTATTCTGGCCGTGACGAGCTGGCCAGGGCGATGACCAGGTTACTGGAGAAGTCCCGTAACGGTGGTTTCCCGGGGAAAAAAGTCAGTGAGGCAGATGTTACCGCGCTGTTAGACGCGCCGGGTTTGCCGGATCCGGATCTATTGATCAGAACGGGCGGTGAGATGCGTGTTTCTAATTTTCTGCTTTGGCAGATAGCCTACACTGAATTATACGTGACTGATATCTGCTGGCCTGAATTTCGCCGGCGCCATCTCTACCGTGCGATCCGGGAATACGGCAAGCGGGAGAGAAGATTCGGTAAGGTTAAGTGAGAAAGTCGTATTGAGTATTGGGTATTGCGTATTGAGCGGAGATGTATTAAATGGCGTTCCGCGGTTCCTGCAAAAGTGTTTTTAAAGGATCTTTAGGACAGTCTCTAGTGGCAAAAGAAACCAAACAAAAACCGACGATGGTCTCGATGTTCAAACGGTTGGTGACAACGTTTATTGCCTGCCCTTTGATCATCCTGGTGATGTTTTCTCCCCGCAAGGAAATTTTTCTTATTTTCGTCTTGCTGGGGATCCTGCTGGCGCTGCGGGAGTTTTCCGTTTTGGCCAGGCGTATGGAGGCGCCGGTGTACGGACGCCTCTTGGCGGCCTTGGCTGTGTTTTATGTTATTTCCCTGTACGCGCACCTCGAGCTTGCCGCACCGCTGGTGAATCTTTTAACCCTGTGTGCCGAGCGGCAGTTGTTTTTTTCCTCGCTTGGTTATCTGAGCGAAAACCTGCTTTTACCTGTGGTATTGATGCTAATCTTTAGCCGTGGTTTGATCGGCGGGTTGGAGAGTGGACCTTTGCGGCGCGTGGTGATGACCAGCTTTGCTTTCGTCTATATAGTCATCTTAGCCGCGTTTATGTTGCGCTTGCGTTGCCTGCCCCAAGGCTCTTTTTATGTGCTCTATCTTTTTGTGATCACCTGGATCGGCGATGCCGGTGGTTATTACGTTGGCGGTTACCTGGGGCGGCACGGGCTTACCAGCATTAGTCCTAAGAAGACCTGGGAGGGTGTACTGGGCAGTCTGGCGTTTGGTTTGGGGATCGCGCACTTACTGCATTACTTTCTGCCGATGGCGGGATTCGGTGGTTGGGAATTGAGTCTGCTGGTGCTGCTGTTGACTTTTGGTGATATCTGCGGCGATCTTTTTGAGTCGGTGATCAAACGGACTGCGGGAGTCAAGGATTCGGGGGGGAGCATCCCCGGCCATGGTGGAATATTGGATAAGATGGATGCGCTGTTTTTCAACGCGCCGCTCTTTTATATTTATCTGGTTTTGGTCATTCTTTAGCAGGACTTCGTCCTGCGGGGATATAGTTCGCGGGATGTAGGATGTCGCATGAGCCCCGCCTGTCCACTGTGGCGAACGCATTCTTTAGTTCTGATAATGATACAGAGAGCGTTGACGAAGACGAAAGATACAGGCTTGCCAGTCCCGAGTTTCGAGCCCTGAACTACGAGCTACGAAAATGTACATAATAGACGGTTATAATTTTATTCACAAAATACCGGAACTAAGAACGGCTTTGGATTCCGGCTTGCAGGAGGCGCGCCAGGCCCTGGCCGGTTATCTTAAGGGATTAGCGGCTCAACTTGGGCTGAAAGCCGGGGAATTCCGCATCGTCTACGATGGTAATGTAAAATTTGATGACCGGGGCAGCGAGCCGGGACCGGTTAGGGCCGATTTTTCACGCGGCGGCGGTAGTGCGGATGATGAGATCATAGCGTTGCTGCGTAAAATGAAGAGTCCGCGCGGTGTAACCGTTGTTTCCGATGACAATATGGTCGCTAACGGCGCTCGCGCGCACGGGGTGAGAGTATTGCGGGCCGCGGAGCTGTTGGCTTTGGTTGACAAGCGGGGCCGTAGCAAGAACGTGGGCAAGCCGCGGCTGAAGGATGATGGCAAGAGGATCCGCAATGCCGGGGCGATAACCAGGCAGTTGGCGAAGGAGTGGGAGGTAGATTAGGAATTCTGAATTATGAGTTATGAATTATGGAAAGGTACACGGTACACAGGATACGGGACACCGAGGGAAATGCGTCGAACCCTTCGACTCATTTCATTCGCTTCCGCCTTCGTCAACCTACTTCGCTCCCCTGTCTTCCTGTCGAAAGTTATTAGTTGTTGGTTGTTAGTAGTGGCGGCCCTCTGCGGCCGCCACCATCCGAAGGATGGTAAGTAGCTCGGGACCAGCGACCCGTGACGAGGAACAATGAACAACAAAGCTAGAGAATTGATGGAAGAGGCGATCCGCCAAAAGCAGGATGGAGAACTGTCTGAGGCCAGGGTATGCTATGACCAGGCTATCGCTCATGATCTAAATGAGCCTATTCTTTATTATGGTTTAGCCAAGGTGAATTACCTTTTGGCGAGCAGGGAGGAAGCGATAAGTAATTATTTGCGCGCGGCGCATCTTTCTTATGCTCATATGAAGGAGGGGATGGATAAGGGCGGCAAGGGAAATAAGCTGGTCGACGAGCAGTTGAAGGAATTAGACCCTGATCTAAAGGCCGCGCTGGTGGAGGTGAGCGAGTACGCTCCGTTGTTGATGCTTGATGAGAACACGGCGCGTAATCTGGGGCATGTACTGGTTGATTTAAGCGATCAGCGTCCGCTTGATGTGGAAGGGTGTTTGACAGCCTACCAGCGTGCGCTGCAAGAGGGAGAAGAACCGGATGAGGACATACTGGCGGAGATGAATCGTCTGGATGATGAGATCTATTTGCCCGTGGGGCGGGAGTACCTGGCGGAGAATATCCTCTGGGAGATGCTGGGGGAGGGGGATGTTTGTGAGATGTATTAGTTCGTATTTCGTATCTGGTAGCTCGTAGCTCGATGTTGCCCTCCGTACACCCGGTGTGAGTTGCGGTGACTGTCACCATACCTGCGGGGGCCGGGCCTCGAAGACCGTATCTCGTTTCATAACTTAGAACTCATAATTCCTTATCTAGCCTCCGTAGTGATCCTCTCCCCCGTATTGGCTAGCTTGTCGCGCGTTGCCTCATTGAAGAATGTTACCGAAGGTATTGAGGGGTCATCCAGGTTGCCTCACATTAGGTGTTACCGTGACTGGTTTAAATATTTCTTTCAGTTGCGAGGACAGTACGGTTCCCCTCTCCCTTGATGGAAACGGCGACAGCATAAGGAATCGTTTGATCGCCTGCCCGTAGGGCCGAGGAATAAGGTGAGGGTGGTAATATTACACCCCCTCCCCTAGCCCCGGCCTTATTCTATTTAACATTGGAGTGTCCGCAGGACCTCCCACCAGGGGAGGGGGTGAGATGTGACTTATCGGTAACATCAATTATGAGGCAACGTATCATTTAACACCTCCTATTTCACGCTCTTTGGTAACATTTATTATGAGTCAATTCGTGTCGTTAACAACTGATTAACAAATAATTGTTTTTTCAACTAAACAAAGGTATAAGGTGAGCAAAAGGGTGGACAATGGATATTAGTAGTTTGATAAATTCTAAACTGGATGATCTGCGGGGGTTATGTGATCGTTTCCAGGTCAAGCGCCTGGAAGTGTTCGGCTCGGCGACCAGCGGTGATTTCGATCCGGCCAAGAGCGACTTGGATTTTCTGGTCGAGTTCAGGCCTAAAGGGTCAATGGGGGTTGCCGAGCGGTATTTCGGTCTCTTGGCGGGTATTCAGGACCTTTTCGAACGTCCGATTGATTTGGTGGAGGCCAAAGCCGTTACCAACCCGTATTTTCTTCAGAACATCGAGAAATCCAGGACGAAGTTGTATGCATCCTGATATTCTGAAACTCATCCACGCAAAAGGAGATCGACGGTTTTCTCAAATAAATATCCCCACGCTGAAAACATAGTACAAACTCTTCGCGGCCTCTACCCTCATCCGGCCGTCCCCTACGAAATCAAAGTAGCTTTCATTTGCCGAAGGCCCGGGATGGTCATAAGAGTATATTTCCTTGTCGATAAGCGCCCAGGCTCCCGCCGTGAGCATTACCAGCTTCTTAATTGTGTATGAAACGCCGCCTTGAAGGTAATGGGCGTTGCCGGAATATGATTTCTCAGGTGTGCTATCCGAGAAAAGAAGTGCGTTGCTGAAGTTGCGGATCTCGTAGCGCATTATGCTGGTACCTTTAAAGGAAATGCGGCCCGCGCCGCCCTGTAACTGCAGCTTGTAGTCATCCTTTCCCATCCTTCTTCCCAGATCATAGAACAGTCTTGCTTCGAAGAACATGTTCTCTTCCGCCGAGCCCCGGTTTAGCGCGGAGGCACTTAGTCCGGCCTTCTCCGCGCTTTTTCCCGATGATGCATCGGGACCCTCTCCCCCCTTTCCCGCGAGAAAGCCTATGCCCCAGCCGTTGAGCGCGGGGGGATAGTATCGTATTCCGGCTGTGGGATACATGAAGACTACGTCCCACTTGCGCGTGCCCATTTCCCCGGACGAGTACTGCGCATAGGAAAAGTCCATCACTAGCTGGTAGTTCGCCTCGAAATGCAGGCTTCGAGGCGACTTGCTGTGAAGATCCGCCCCTGCAAACAGAGTGATCAACGAAACCACAAGGGTTGTGATCGTTTTTTTCATTTTCCCCTCCTGAATTTATACTACGATATTGGCTACGAGCTACGAACTACGAACTACGAGCTACGGGTATAGCGTTCCGAAATTCAAAACACCAACCTTTTCCCCCGCGAACGTAGGATCCAGATGAAGAACGGCCCGCCGAGGCAGGCGGTAAGGATACCGACCGGCATCTCGGCTCCCGGCAATATACTGCGGGCCGCGGTATCGCAGATCATTAGGAAGCAGGCGCCCCCCAGCAAAGAAGCCGGCAGCAGCAAACGATGGTCAGGCCCCAGCATTATCCGCAGCGCGTGCGGTACGATCAAGCCCACGAAGCTTATCGGTCCGCTCATTGAGACCGCGGCGCCGGTGATCAGCGAGGCGGACAGGTAGCTGATCAGTTTAACCCGTTCTACGTTCACTCCCCGGGAGCGGGCGATCTCGTCTCCCGCGCTGAGCAGGTTTAGATCGCGGGCGACAAACAGCAGCAGGAACGTGCCAAGCACAAAGAACGGGAGCAGGCTGAGTGGCGCGCCATAATTTACGATATCCAGTCCACCCATCATCCAGCGAATCATCTGTCCGGTTTGGGTGAAATCAGAGAAGTAATATACCAGCAGGATAAGCGCGGAAAAGAAGAAGGCAGCCGTTACCCCGGCCAGTAGCAGTGTGGAGGTGGAAAACGTCTGTTTCCTCTGGGCGACCAGATAGACGATAGCCACGGCGCCCAGCGCCCCGGCAAAAGCGAAAACCGGTAGCGACGATAAGCCGAATAAAGTGAAAGGCAGGCCGAGCCGGATGGCCAGAACTGCGCCTAGTGAACCGCCGGAGGCGATGCCGAGTGTAAAGGGACTGGCCAATGGATTGCGCAGCAGGGCTTGGAAGACGACGCCGGAGGCGGCGAGTGAGGCGCCTACCAGGGCGGCCAGCAGCAGGCGCGGCAGACGCAAATGAAAGAATATAAAGGACGAAGCGTCTATTCCTTTGGTTGCGCTGTGTGAAAATACGGCTTTGAAATCCAGCCGGACTTGTCCGATCAGGGGGCAGAGCATTAGGGCCAATAAGAAAAGGAATGTGAGCAGCGCTAGCACCCCGATACTTTTGCGTAAGGTGAGATGTTTCATTTTTTTAGTTTCGGTTTAGGATCAGGCAATACATATGTTGTCTTTGAACCGGTCCGTTTGCCGACAAGTAAATTTGTTTCGTAGACTTTTTCCAGTTCTTTTTGTTTCAACACTTCTTTAGGACGGGCGAGTTTTACTTTCCTCCCGTTTTTCAACAGCAGTAAACGGTCGGCAAATATGGAAGCAAGATTCAGATCGTGCGTAACGCTAACTACGGTCAGGCCGTCTGCTTGTTGTAATTCTTGCAGCAGTTGGTATATGAGCACTTGATGTTTGATATCGAGGTTAGAGGTGGGTTCGTCCAGGAGTAATATGCTGGGGCTCTGGGCCAGGGCCGAGGCGATGATCACCCGCTGTTTTTCTCCGCCGGAGAGCTCGTTGAAATATTTATCGGCCAGGTAAAGGCAGTCGGTGCGTTTCATTGCCTGTCGCGCTATATTCAGGTCCTTATCTCTTTCAAAGGTCAGGGTACCGCCAAGATAAGGATGCCTGCCCATCAGCACTACTTCTGAGACGCGGAAGGGGTATACCATATTAAATTCTTGGGGAACCAGACTTATCGTTTGGGCTATTTGTGTGGTCGAGAGTTTGGTGATCGGTCGCCGCTTTAAAAGAATCTGACCGCTGCTTGGGGACAACAGCCGGCAGAGCAGGCGAAGCAAGGTGGTTTTGCCGGCGCCGTTTGGCCCGATCACACCGAGAAATTCCCCGCGCTGAATGGAAAAACTTAAGTCGTTTAAGACGGGTTTCCCATCATAAGCGAAACAGGCCTTTTTTAGCTCAATGATCGAGTTAGTCATACTTGATGATATTACATCCGGGCCATCAGGTCAAGCTGTCAGGTAGTGGAGGCATTTAAAATTTCCCGCGGATTACGCAGATAATACCGTCGCTGATTACGCAGATTGCAACAAGCATCCGCGTGATCTGCGAAATAATTCTAAGTACTCTATTATCATGAGTCACCTTGACAGCACGGCGATCTTTACGTTATCGATATCAGCTACGACTATGTAATTGCTCCTGATATGGTCCAGTAAAGCAGGATAGCGGCCCATCAGGCCGTAGCTGAGTTGATCGGCGATCACCAGCCGAACCGGTTTTTCTTTTATATATACCAGCAGTTCATCAATATTCGGCAGGGGACTACCCGGCCATTGACGGTAGGGAGATGGGTGCCCCAGGTAATCATAGGGATGGGTGATACGTTTGGCCGGTGTAAGGCCTGATTCAAGCGCGAAGATCGTGCCTGCGGTAAAGACCTCCTCCTGGGCGGTGGCAATCGTTTTTAATTCACGTTTCAGTTGGTGGAGAGTGGATTGCTTCCAGCCGTAGGCGGGATCAAAAAAAGAATACATTCCCGCGCAGGATACCAGGCCGGCTGATAAAACAGCGGCGAGGATCAGCCGCTTGTTGCCGGACTTTCTTATAGCCTGGTCAAGCACGCCAGAGAATATGAGCAACAGCGGTGGTAGGCATTCGTATAGGTAATGGATGTGCAGGTGATTGTAGGACAAGTAAGTGAGAGCCAGTACGCTGAACCAGAGGAAAGGTAACAGCATCGCGGATAAGTGGTGTATCCTGGTTAGCCGGCGTGAGAGAATATATCCCAGGGCTGAGAGGGCGATCAGCATCAATAAATGTAGTAGTTGGTACGCCTGGGGGTAAGCCCGTGCCCCGTAGCCGCCCTGTGGCTGGCTGAACGAACCGGCATAGGCCAGCCCGCCCAGTATGAGCAGCAGCAAGGCGGGGCAGCGGCGGCCTTTGAGAAGACTTTTTTGGGGGGTGAATAACGCGAATAACAACAGTGCCAGTGGCAGGAAAATCCAGCTATTCTCTATGGTGAAATTGTTATATACGGCCAGGTGATGCGGCAGTACGGGCAGGAAAAAACTGCGCGCTACGCGGCCGTAAGCGCCGTGCTCGACAATAAATGACCAGCTCGTTAAATTGATCAGCGCGGCGTAAACCGGGGCGACTACCGCGATGCCCGGTAGCAACAGCAGGGACAGCTTTTGCGCGAAGCTTTTTAGGTCGCTGCGGCGAATGAAGAGATACAGGCCCAGCGCGGCGAAGAGCAGCAGGGAAGAGCGGCGCGCCAGGACGGCCAGGCCGAGCAGTAGGCCGGAGAGGGCGAGCAGTCGGTTATCGTTTTTTTTGAGCGCGCGCAATAGTAAAAATACCGCGGCACTGACATAGGCGAAGTTGGCGGAGTGCATATTCACGGTATAGGAGTGATATATGAAAGCGGGGCTAAAGGAGATCAGCGCGCCGGCCAGTAGTCCGGCCCGGCGTGAAAACAGCTCCTGGCCGATGCGGAAAATAAAATAGGCGGTGAGGGTGATACACAGAGCGGAGAAAATGCGTCCGATAATCAAGCTAAAGCCAGCCCCGGCGGTTAGCAGGTCACAGCCCTTGGCAAAGAGGGCCAGGGGTAATAGGTAGGAAAGGGAACGGGTCATGAAATCACGATAGGGGACCAGTCCTGTCCAGAGGAACTTGGCGTCAAAAAGCATATTTCCTTCATCGAGGTTGATGTTGGTGAAGGGGATCAGGATCAGGCGTAACAGTAGGCCGCCGGTGATGATCGCGACCAGGTCGCGGCTTTCTGGTATTTGGTATTTAGTATTTGGTATTTGGGGCACGAGTTCAGGCTTAAGCTGTTGTTACGCGGGTGCAATACCACCCGCCGTTGTTCTGCGAGCTATGGCGGGCATGCCGGCTTCAGCCGGTTTTTTTTATTCGTCCTGGATGCCTCTCAGTACTTTTACTCGGCTTTTATTTTTTGGGGGTGCGGGAGCATTGTCTTTTTTGCTCGGTCTGTCGGTTCGTTCAGTTTCCGTTGCTGTTGTTTTCTCCGGTTCGTCAATTCGCCGATTCGCCGATCTGGCCTTTCCTACCCCTAGATAGGCGCGGAAGAAAGTGGAGAGGAAAGCGTAAGCCGCGACTATTGAAACGAATATGGCCGCACCGGCCAGATTATAGATACGGTCATTGATCTCCAGGCCGTAGTTCTCGAAAAACCGACGCAGGAAAAAGAAAGCGGACCAATAAACTGCGATGAAAATTAGTTTCAACATGCATCCATTTTATCATAACTGATTACCAACCACCAGATGTTGTTGCTTAGGTGGGGGACAGTGGTCAGGGGTCGGGGGTTAGTAGACAGCGAGCTACGAACTCCTAGCTACGAGCTACGAAAAGTAGACGACGTTAGACATTAGACGCGCGACGTTTGACGATAATGCACGCAATACGCAATGCGACATACGAGATACGAACCCTGTCCCGGGTTTTTGAAGAATTTTACTGTTAGGAACTTTTCAAAAGTGGACTGTTTTTGGTTCAAAAGTGGACTCCTTTCAGGTCGGAAATCTTAACCCGAAGGATGTCGATCAGCTTGTTGTTTGACCAACAACGGAGTTCAGC
>JAUXIB010000219.1 GCA_030621225.1 candidate division FCPU426 bacterium | reverse complement strand
GGCGGCGCGAATATAAATAACGCGACCGTTTCGAACGGAACTGCTGCCTGTTTGCATGTTGCATACTTCGCGAATGGAGCCGGGGCCGGTGATATGCTGGGTTTCCGCGACCTGTCCGTGTCCGCTGCGGCTAGTCCCGGCCAGCTTCATCAGGTCACCTTCAAGGATGAAACGCTGGCTGTGAGGGTCTTTCCAAATTCGAGCTATCATATTACAGATGCTGTTTTCGGCAGCAATCCTCCAGCTTCTCCCACCCCTCCTGCCGGTGCCATCGGCAAGGATTGGACCCAGGCGACGGCGGCGGCTTTCTTTTCGGGAAAGGCTAACCCGACAAGTGCCCTAGTTTTTAATAGCAAGATGTGGTTAATAGACTGTGGTCTTGATGTGACCTATTCAACGGACGGAGCCAACTGGACTACAGCAGTATTCACGCCCGACTATGGTCAGCGGGCGGCGTGTACGGGAATTGTTTATGATAGTAAGTTATGGGTGATTGGGGGATTTGATGGAGCACATAAGAATGATGTCTGGTATTCCAGCGATGGTGCGGCATGGACAGAAGCCACTGCTGCCGCCAGCTTTGGCGGTAGGGCCGGACATGCCAGTGTTGTCTATGATAGCAAGATGTGGGTAATAGGTGGTTTGGGGGCGGTAGATATGAACGATGTCTGGAGCTCGAGTGATGGTGTGACATGGACAGAGGCAACCGCCGCTGCCGCTTTTAGCGCGCGAAACGGCCTCAAAAGCGTTGCCTATGATGGCAAGATGTGGGTGTTGGGTGGTGGCGGTGCTAACGATGTTTGGTATTCCACTGATGGGATAAGCTGGACGGAAGCTACGGCGACAGCGTTTTCTTATAGGAGCCGTTTTTCTTGTGTCGTCCATGATGGCAAAATGTGGGTGATTGGCGGAGGTTTTTACAAGAACGATGTCTATTATTCAACGGACGGAGCCAATTGGACGCAAGCTACTGCCGCGGCTGATTTTTCAGCAAGGTCCAATCATGTCAGCGTGTCTTATGACAACAAAATCTGGGTAATTTGTGGGTCGGACTCGGGTGGTACCACGAACGACGTCTGGTATTCACCGTAAAGAAATGTAAGTGAGCTATGAGTTTAAGTTTTAGAGGGGAGCGATGAGCTTGTTTTCCGCTCCGGGAGCGTACGCTCCCGGAGCGTTTTTTTGTTTGCCGACTAAAATAGGTTCCAATAGATTCTTGTTTGTATTAAGATAGTATCCTCTTATGGTGAAAATGCCCTATGCGGAAAGACTAAAGCGTCTGAAACGAAAGGTGAGCGGGGCCGGCCTGGAGGGTTTGCTGGTTTCCAAGCTCGTTAATATCCGCTATCTGTGCGGTTTTTCAGGCAGTGCGGGACTGCTGTTGGTGACGGCGGCAAAAGTCAGCTTGCTGGTTGACGGCCGGTACTGGGAACAGGCCGAGAGCGAGGTGATGGCTGTTGAAATTGCGCCGTGCCGCGCTGGTTTGACCACTTGCCTGGAGAAATTGCTGCAGGGCTGTGGGATAAGCAGACTGGGTTTTGAGTCTGAACATACCAGCTATCACCGTGCTCGTGACTTGGAAGAGAAACTGCCCGGGCAAAAGTTGGTCCCAACCGAGGGTTTGGTAGAGGGCTTGCGGGAGTGTAAAGACCAGGGGGAGGTGAGGCAGATACGTAAGGCTGCTTCGCTGGCTGACCGTGCTTTCCGCCACCTTTTGCAGTGTGTCAAGCCGGGCATGCGCGAGCGGGAAGTGCGTGCTGAGTTGCAGCATTTCTTGGGGTTGGCGGGGAGCGAGGGGGAGGCGTTTCCTACCATTGTTGCTTCCGGTCCGCGTAGCGCGCTGGTGCACGGAGTGGCCGGCGGCAGGCGCTTGAAAAAAGGGGAACCCTTGGTTTTGGATTTTGGCGCGGTCTATAACGGTTATTTTTCGGACTTGACTCGCGTTTTAATAGCGGGTAGAATGAGCGGCCGACATAAAAAGGTTCATCAGGTGTTGTGCCAGGCACAGCGGGCGGCCATCGAGAGCATCAAAGCGGGGCGGCTGGCCCGGCTGGTGGACTCTCGAGCACGGCAGGTGGTTTGTGCCGCTGGATATGGTGAGTATTTTACGCACGGTTTGGGGCATGGCGTCGGGCTTGAGGTGCATGAATCACCGACGTTGAGTGAGGTCTCTACGGCTATACTACGGGCTGGTATGGTGGTGACCGTAGAGCCGGGGATCTATATGCCGGGGGATTTTGGTATGCGCTTGGAGGACTTGGTGTTGGTTCGGGAGGACGGCGCCGAGGTTTTGAGCAAGGCACCACGGCGGTTGTATGAGCTTCAATAGAAGACTGTTTTTTACCACGACGACACGACGTTTGGATAAATTTGAAAAAACGGCTATTTAGCCACAGAGGTCACAGAGGAAAAGCAAAAGAGTGTGCATCCTACGGAGATCTTTGTCAGTGCTTTGGTGGTGTCTAACCATCGCAGGGATGATGGTGCTGTCTCTAGTGGACGACTTATTATTTTGGGAGTCAGAGGACACGGAGGCAACAAAAAAGATGGAGCATTTTGTTGTTATCAGGAGAGAGATGTTTCTCTGTGTTCTCTGTGGCAAAAAAATATTTATCGAAGCTTAAACTTTAACGCAAGGGATGGGATATGACCGCGAAAAAGAAAGTGATTAAGAAGCGTGCTGTCAAGGCGGAAAAGAAAAAAGCAGGCAACCCTGACCTGGTTGTTGTCGAGGATATTATCAGCATCATGGATAAGGCCGGGCTGGTCGAGATTGAGTACGAGCGTAAGGGCTTATTCATCGGCTTGCGGCGGAGCGAGGGTGGCGGTGGCGTGGCGCCCGTGGCGTCGGCGTCTGTTGTTCCGGTGGCCAAGGCGGAATCGGCCAAGCAAGAAAGGCCCTCGAACCTGGTGCCCATCATTTCTCCTATGGTCGGTACTTTTTATCGTGCCCCTTCGCCGGAAGCCGCTCCCTTCGCGGAGGTGGGTGGCGAAGTGAAACCGGACAGTGTTGTTTGTATCGTTGAGGCTATGAAACTGATGAATGAGATCAAGGCCGAGGTGAACGGGCGTATCGTCAAGATCTTTCTGGAAAACGGTCAGCCGGTGGAGTATGGCCAGGAAATGTTCCTGGTGGAAAAGATTTAATCAGCACTCCGAAATTTATGTTTAAAAAAATATTAGTAGCTAATCGTGGAGAGATTGCCCTGCGAGTGATTCGCGCCTGCCGTGATTTGGGGGTGAGGACTGTAGCGGTCTATTCCGATGTTGATGAGGACTCTTTGCACGTGCGTTTCGCGGACGAGGCCGTTTGTATTGGTCGGGCCGCCGGTCGGGAGAGCTATCTCAATATTCCGGCGATCATTAGCGCGGCCGAGATAACCGACGCCGAAGCTATTCATCCTGGTTATGGTTTTTTGGCGGAGAATCCGCACTTTGCTGAAATATGCGACTCTTGTAAATTAAAATTTATTGGGCCTTCTGCCGCTGTGATCCGTAAGCTGGGTGATAAGGTGGAGGCCAAGAAGATAATGCGTCGGGCTAACGTTCCGGTGGTGCCAGGTAGCGAAGGCGCGGTGCGGGATAAAAACCAGGCGCTAAAGGTGGCGAGGAAGATAGGATATCCTGTGATCGTCAAGGCTTCGGCGGGCGGCGGTGGACGAGGTATGCGTGTCGCTCATACTGATGTTAGCTTGGTCAATGGTTACCTGACCGCGCGGGCGGAAGCCGAGGTGGCTTTTAACAATTCTGAAGTTTATATAGAAAAATACATCGAAGAGCCGCGCCACGTGGAAATACAGATACTTGGGGATGAGCACGGCGAGGTATTTCATCTCGGTGAAAG
>JAUXIB010000257.1 GCA_030621225.1 candidate division FCPU426 bacterium | reverse complement strand
GGTGGTACTTCCTACCCTAGCCGGGTTTTGCCTTTGAATGACAACTATCAGGGCAAAGGCGATCAGCTCGCGGCGTGTTTAGCGGCCTGTCGTAAATACGGGGTCAAACTGCATGTCTGGAAGGTAAATTGGGAGCTCTGGTGGGGTTCGCCCGAGGAGTTCGTTGATAAGCTGCGCGCGGCGGGTAGGTTGCAACAAAACGAAGCGGGAGAGGAACGAAAATGTCTTTGTCCCTCCCATCCGGATAATTTTAAGTTGGAAGTAGAGTCAATGCTGGAAGTGGCCGAAAATTACCAGGTTGACGGGTTGCATTTTGATTATATTCGTTATCCTGACGAGCACTATTGTTTCTGTGATGGCTGCCGTGAGCGTTTTGAGAAGCACTTGGGCAAGGAGCTCGATAAATGGCCCGAGGATGTGTTAAAACAGGATGAGAGAGAAGGGGAACACCATCTTGCCTGGCAAGAGTGGCGCTGCGCAAATATCACGCGTCTGGTAAAAGCGGTCAGTGAAAAGGCACATAAAATAAGGCCGGGTATTAAGCTTTCTGCGGCTGTTTTTGATCATTATCCCCATTGTACGAAAACCGTTGCTCAAGATTGGCTGTCCTGGGTCAAGGCCGGCTATCTTGATTTCGTGTGTCCAATGGATTATCGGGAGGATAACGCTGTGTTTAAGAGCAAGGTGATTGACCAACTCGAATTGGTGGGCGATAAAATCCCTCTTTATCCTGGTATCGGCGCCTCGCATCCGGGATTGTCCCCTGAGCAGATAGCCTTGCAGATACAATTGACGCGTGAGCTAGGCGCGCCCGGCTTTATTATCTTCAATTATGATCTTGGGTTCGCGGAGGGGAAGCTGCCTGAATTGCGGAAAGCGGTGTTGGCTGTTGAGGAGAAGAAAATTAAAAATTAAAAAGTAAAAATGAAAAAGAAGCTTACTTCTACTAGAAATATGCGCTATGCGATATTAACCAACCCAGTCACCGGTAGTTTGAGTATTGGTGAAAAATACCAGGAGCTAGGGCCAGTGGTAGATATCCTTGGCCCGGATTGCCTGGTGTACGGCCTGGACACGCGAAACACACAGGAATTTCGCGCTTGCGCACGGCGCTTGGCGAAGCGAACGGATGTATTGGTGGTTGCGGGGGGTGACGGCACCTTTAACGAGGTGCTTAACGCTGTTCCTGACAAGACGGTGCTTGCTTATTTGCCGCTGGGTTCGGGCAATGCCCTGCGTCACGCTTTGCGCTTACCGATAACCCTGTCGGGTATTGCCCGGCGGATCAAGCGGAGCAAACCACGTCGTTTGGACCTGATCCAGTGCAATGGGCAGAAGGCTCTTTTTGCCAGCGTTGGCGTGGAGGGTAAGGTTTTATTAGAGCGTGAAAAATTCGTGCGCCGGGGTATTAAGGGGTTGGAGTCTTATGTGCGCGCTACCGTTAAATCTGTTCTGGGTGGCGTTGAGGGTATGTCGGGGGAGGTGGAGGTGGACGGCGAGAAATTCCCTGTGAGCAAATGTTTTTCACTTATCGTTAGCAAGATCAAGTTTTATGGCTACGGTATTATGATCATGCCGCAGGCGAAGCTGGATGACGGCAAGCTGCATACCCTGTTGGTTTCCTTGGAATTATTTGATCCAAATTGTGGTCTGGCGGCTGCGTTGGTGGGCGGGCACAAAGGCGGCGCCTACCGGGCCTGTCGCGAGATATCCCTTAAGACCCGCCGCATGATGCCCTGGCAGCTTAATGGCAGCGTGCAGAAAAAGGCCAAGCGGTTTCGCTTTAAGGTATTACCGGCTGCTTTGCGGATAATATTTTAAAAAGACTTTTTCACCACGACGACACGACGTTAACGACTTTTTTGGGATAACGACTAATTAGCCACAGAGGTCACAGAGGACATCCGCCGTCGTCCTTCGGGCTATGGCGGGACAGGCGGGACTCGTATCTCATAATTCATAATTCAGAACTCATAATTCATCCGGGCGCCATTTTGGCTCATTTCGCCCAGTACTTCTTATATATGTCCCTGTATTCCTGGCGCAGTAATTTCAATGCAGCGCGGTCCTTTCGCCTTACCGCTTTTGCTTCCGCTTGGCATAATTCATTGTGCAGTGGAAAGAACTCCCGTTCCAGGAAATAGGTCAGCTTTACCAGATCGGTATCGCTAACGCACAGCAGCTTGTTTTCGGGGAGCTGCATGCAGGCTACCGTCTGGCCGGCTTTTATTGCGGCCAATATATTTTGTGGGGTTCTGTCTGGAGCGAAGGTCACTGTGTGAAAAAGCCCCAGGGTTTTTGCGGCATGAGCGTCGGAATTAGCGATGGGCGAGATGGTGCAGCCGGCTTGCCGGGCTTGGAAATAGTGGTTAACGGTGAGCATTTGGTCTTCCGTGCGGATGTCGCTTACCAGGACCTCTACACAATCGGTGAGATTATCATGCAGGATTTGCTTGAAGAGCGGTGTGGGGAGATGAAAGCGGCCATGAAATACCCAATAGGGATGGTTAATGCAGCTTAGGCCGCCCAGTTTTTGTATTCTTTCTACGGTAGCTACGACATGAGCGTAAGATTCAAGACTCACGCCCGGTAGCAACTTGCGTTTTCTCAGCTTGCTTAATGCCTTTTGATAGGCCGGTTCGTAAACGTTTTTGACGAAGGAAAAATGATTCATTATGGCCTCTGAGGCGTTGATGCTGAGCATATGCCAGTTTTGCATCCCGACTTCTTCGCCGGGCAGGAGGAGCATATTCAAACCGGCTTTACCGGCCTGTTTGATCGCCTCCAGGCTGGGAGCATAA
>JAUXIB010000255.1 GCA_030621225.1 candidate division FCPU426 bacterium | reverse complement strand
TGGCGGATATATCGGTAGCCTTGCACGCCCCTACAAGCCTCTGTACGCTCCAGTCCTCATGGGAGTACGACCCTAGGTTTACTACCTCCTTGCTGCCACTTGCCCCGCTAGCGTGCCTTGACGCAGCCGCGGGGGGTTTTACTTCCGCTACCCGTACCGCTCCTCTCGTACCCTTGCGCAACTGTTTCCTCGGCCTGGCGTTCAGCTTGCGCATCCTGACCTCATGCGCCCTTATTATACTTGGGGTCATTACAGTGGCCCCCGACTTGAGCACCCTGCCCATAATAGCCGGTGCTCCCCCACAGTATCCAGCCCTGCCCTTTATGTTCAGTATAGGCAGTCTGGCGAGCGGTGTCCTGTTCCCCTTTATCGAGTCGCGCAGCATATCCACCTCGTGTATCTTGGCCGTCGCCATACGCCTGGCGTTCGGCGTAGTCGTTGTCAGATGCCTGTGCGCCTCCCAGTCAGGGTCGCATACCATCAGCGTCAACAGCCGGTTTGAGAACACATCGTCCATATTCCTTTCGTGCGGGCGGGGCGATATACTGTACCCGTGCCGCACAGTCATGTCGGTATGGCAGACTATTCGTATCCCTTTTATATAAGCTACCGCGCTGAAATACTCCTCCGCCGATCCATACCCGGAGAATAGAGGACACCACCCGCCGTGCTTCTCGTATGTCTTGCGGGCTATGGCGTAACATCCGCCAGTCATTCCAGTCACCGCTACCGCCCCCTTTACCACAGAGTCGCGTATGATGTCTATGTCTATGCGATTGTCATTCCACCCCAATACTCCTCCGGCGCTTATAAAACTGTTATCCAGCTCGGCTATTCTAAACGAATGTATAACGTCAGGATCAGCTTTCAGCAGCTTTACACAGAACTTGCGGAAGTCCATGGGAACCCTACAGTGGGCGTCGATGAATACCAGATCGCCTTTACAACCCTTTACACCGTGTATCCTCGCCTCGCATACCCCCATGTTGTTAATTACCCTTATGCGGTCATCTTTAAATCCGGCCCGCTTCAGGCTGGCCACCGTGTTGCCTATGTCCTTGTCATTATCGTTCGGTATAATTACTGTTATCATCTGTCACTTCCTTCCGCCGTGTACCGCTTGTCCGTTGAATAGGTCGAGACATCTCCATAATCCCTAAGCCGCATAATACTTTTATTTGTCGCGGTGTTTATCGATTCTTTTATGTCTTCCGTTATAGCTTTGAGCACATCATCCGTGATTTCAAAAACATCAGCGTAGTAGATCGTGTACTCAAATGGAGTCGCCACCCTTTTCCTTTTTTCCTCCAGTCTTTTCTCTACCTCGTCGGAGGTGCACACCAGAACCTTGTCGTAGTAAATATCCTTTATGCCCATCTGTGGGTGTATATATATACTGTCGGTTGAGGGGGCGGTATCTTCAACTCACGGAACCACCTCACCTGCTACGCCTCTCTCTTTCATTACTGCCTGGTAAGTATAAATAAGCCCGAGCCCCACCAAACCATTAACGATAATTATTAAAGAGGCTACTACGTCGCATTTAAATGTTGTTTTCATTCGTCACTTCCTTTCAATTCGTGTTCAACTAGTCGATTCGGCATACTTTCTATTCCGCCTTTCCAACCATCCATACAGCGGCATAGTCAGATCTGCCGAACCACCCACCATTCAGGTACTCTATCCCGGCCATCTTCGCGTCAATCATCAACCCGTCGAGAGTCCAGCGGTGGTAGTCGCCCCAAGGCTCGGCATAGTGCATCGGCTGGTTCCATGGTACTTCGAGATGTACGAACCCCCCAGCACTCACCACCCTGGATATTTCGTTCAGGGCCGCCATGGGATTCTCTACGTGTTCCAGCACCGCGTGGCAGCAACAGGAACCGAAGCCGCCTGTGTGGGCCAGACACATTATGTCCATCTTCCTGTCGGCGGCGTCATCGTACAGGTCTATCGTTACCGCGTCCTCTCTAGCCCTCAGCCCTTTATGCGTTCCGCACTGCAACATAGGCCCCGCCGCCTTGTCCAAGAAGTCGAGCCACCCCCGCGACCTCGCCTCGTTGTCTATCCTAAAGGGCTTCATCTTCACTTATCCTTTCCGCCGCCTCCATTATCTCTGTCTCGATGTCGTAGAAACGGTTCAGGTAACCGTCGTAGTCCTTGGAAACCTCGTTCCTGCGCTTCACAAGCTCTTCTATTTGGACGTCCAGCGCAACCCTCATGCCTGTCAACCTGCGTTCCTCTAGTATCTGCTCGACCGTACGCTCTATCAATTCGAGCATACGATCGCGTTCGTCACCTGTAAACATACTCATACATATCCTAGTTCCCTGGCCGTCTTCTGTAGCTTCTTGCAACAGGCGGCCAGATACCTGTGTGCTTCGCCCTTGTCGATACATTCAACCGACGCGTCCAGCTTCAACTGGACACGTCCATCCGGGTATTGCGGCAGCTCCGCCGTCATCGCTTCACCTTCATCGCTTCACCAGAAATGATGCCAGTCCCGGATACTCAACCGCCAAAGCCCTCGCCCTTTTACGTACGGCTCCCGGGGTTATGCGCCACCTGTACCCCAGTATCTCGTACGGTGTACTGTAGCCTACACGCTCCAGCAATATGTCGAGATCCGTAGGGTTGACGTGGTTCAGCTCCGCAAGAGCCTTTAACACCTCGGCGTCCGTATGCTGCTCCCTCGGATCGTCAGCTTCAACCAGTATCTGCCCGCACAGTTCGCACCTTTGCGGGGCGGGTATCGTTTCGATATATGTCGTCATTGTGGTCTCCTAACCAGTTCCTGCCCACAGAACGGGCAGTTGTTTATTATAATCTCCGACAGCTCGCTCCCGGGCCCTCCCATCTCCAGCGCGAAGCACC
>JAUXIB010000139.1 GCA_030621225.1 candidate division FCPU426 bacterium | reverse complement strand
CCGGTAGCTCAGTAGGATAGAGCGACGGTTTCCTAAACCGTAGGCCGCAGGTTCGAATCCTGCCCGGGGCACCATTCGACTCGCTGCCGCTCGCTCATGGCCAGCCCTTCGCGAGTTTTGCTGGCTCCGGGCTGGCCAGATAACAATAAGAGCGAGTTGAATGCCCTGAGCGAACAACGTGAGTCGAAGGGCTATCGAAGCTTAAAGTTATCGACTCGCTGCCGCTCGCTCATGGGCAGCCAAATGCGAAGTGGGCAGAGCATTTGACTGCCCAGATAGATAAGACGAACCTGCGGCCGTGAGGGGGTGTGGGGGAGGATACTCACCCACAATAGGAGGGGGTAACAGCCCCCATGTCTTCCTGTCGGAAGACAGGAATGGGGGCAGAGCAATCGAGATTGGACAATCGAGAAATACATGGCGGATCTCGATGGCGGTCTAATTCTTGTCCTACGTAGCTTTAGCGAAGTAGGATCTAATTTCGATTTTCGAAGCTGGCTCCGAGCTGGCCAAAGTAATAAAAATCTAAATACCGGGGGGCCTCATATCATGCGCATGAAATACATTCATCTAACGGCAATTTTACTAGTTTCCAGTCTGTTTATACCTTCTCTTTTCGCTATACAATATCTCGGCGGCAGTATCAAACGTGACATGACGCTGAAGAGAAGGTCAGGGCCATACGTCATCAGGAGCGACGTGACCGTAGCCAAGAATGTGACTCTGACCATTGAGCAGGGTACTACCGTACTTCTGGTGCCGACTAGCGATGGTAAAAAAACCGCTTTTTCCACCGAAAACACGGATTTGATCATTTTTGGTAAGTTGGTCGCGACGGGGACGTTTGCAGCGCCGGTTAGCATCGGTTCCAGCGACAAGAACGCCTGGGGAGCGATCTATTTCACCAGTAAATCCAGTGCGGACAGTGAACTAAAAAATTGCAACATCACCAAGGGACGGATCATCATCAACGGTTCTTCGCCGCGCATTAGTTATTGCAATATCTGGGGCGGCGGCGGTATTGAGGTGGGATATAATTCACAGCCACAGATCAGGAACAACAACATATATTACAATAGCGTGGGAATTCATTATTGGGTAAAATCGTCAGGCGCGCAAGTGGTCAATAATTATATTGTATATAACCGTTATGGCATTTTGCTTACCGATTTTGACGCCAAAATGACTAAAATAGAAAATAATAATATATACGGCAATCTAGACTATGATCTCTCGCTCGAAGCCACCAAGGATCTAAAGGCGCCGAACAACTTTTGGGGATCGCGCGACGGTTCGAAAGTCAGCAAAAAGATCTTTGACTCTTTTGACCGCAGCCAGCTTGGGGAAGTGAAGTTTCTGCCACTGCGCCCCAAAGAAAATATACTCGTCTGGAAACTAAAGCTAAACCCCAACATCACGGCTCCGGGAGAAATATCTGATCTCGAGATTACTGTACCGCGGGGAAAAACAAGACCCCCAATTGGTTTCTTCCAATTAGCGGGACGCCGTATAGGCATCAGACCGCGTTTTGGCATTATTTTTCCGGTGTATGATACCGGCTACTTTGATTTTTCGGTCGAAGTAATGCCTGCCATTTGGTTGAAATTGGTGTACGATGAGTGCTGGTCGATGGATGTGGGGTATGAGTCCGCTAATTTCAGCAGTAATCCCGGCATTTATGCCGAAGAATATTCGGAGATTAATTACAGTTCCTTTAGCATGGCATTCTTACTTCGGCCCCTTAAACTCCGGACGGTTTCGCCGTTTGTCAGCGCCGGCATTGGTCTGTACCGTATGCATTATAAAAACAGAAAGTATTTAGGTAAAACGGACCCCCTGGATTCCCCTTTGAAACCCAGCGCTCCCAAGACTTCCACGCTTGGTCTCAACGCAGCCCTGGGGGGATCGGTCTATTTTCAGCACAGGTTTGAAGTTGACCTGGAACTTAAATACATCGGCATCCAGAGCGAGGACAATCTCGAACGGCCTGTTAACCCTTCATTTCTTGTCCTCTCTGTCTCGGCACTGATGTTTTTTTAACTGTATTCGCGGATTTGTGGCTTCTCACTAGAATATCAGATGGAGAGAAGCCACGAGAACACTTCCAGTGTTCGTACCGCAGATGAAGTACGGATAATCAGTGTAATCAGCGATTTTTGTAAAAGTGATTTAAATCTTAAGGAGTGTAAATATGAAAAAGATCAGCCGAAGTGAATTAAAGAAGGAATTGCGACGAAACGAAATTCGCGAGGTGTTGGAATATATCAGAGTTAGCCTAAAAGAACGCCGCGAGAATGTTGTCCTTGTGGTTATTGTTGCGATAGTTATTCTGGGCGGCGGCTATATTTATTTTGGCTATCAGCGTTCTGTCCAAGCTGAGGCGGTCAGCTTGTGGCGTGAAGGGACAAACAGTTTCCAAGCGATGCTGATGAGCGGCACTGACGGTTTGGAAGGCGAGCAAGCCAAAATGCATTATAACCGGGCCGTGGATAACTTTTCTAAATTAAGTTCAGGTTATGGTGGGGAACATCTTTCCGGGTATGCCCGTATTTATCTTGGCAACAGCCATTTTTATGCAAAAGAGTATGTGAAAGCGATCAGTGAATATAATAACTATCTTCAGGAGTATCCTGAAGGCATATATTCCGGGTTGGCTCGTAAGAATATTGCCCTTTGTCACCGCTCTAACGGACAGCTAAGCGAAGCGGCCAGGATGTTTCTCGAACTTTTAGCAGAAAAGCCATGGGGGGTAAGCGTGCCCGAATGCAAAGCTAATCTTGCCGCTATTTACAGCCAGATGGGGCGTAAAGCAGAAGCAGCCAGGCTCAGACGGGAGATTCTAGCGGCAGGAGAGGATAAATACTGGGTATTACGCGAGAAGGCAAAATAGGCTAAATAAGCGAAGCTCTTGACAGAACAGGCAATATTTGCTATAATACCTTTAGTTAAACTGAAAATATCCTAAGAATGATCGCCAAACGTAAGTCTAATAAGGATAATTGGCAGGTACGGGAGTATGTGGAGCCCAAGCTTACCTCGGATGACGAGTTGATTACCATATCAGCTTTCGCCAAGAGGTTGCGTCTCCATCCGCAAACTCTGCGTAATTGGGAAAAAGCAGGCCTGATAACACCCGGACGTATTGGTCGTGAACGTGTATATAGCAAGCAAGACTTGGACCGAGCCCTTCTGATCAAGAAGTACGCTAAGAAGGGTAGTAGTCTGAAAGGGATTCGAGCACTTCTAGAGGAGATAGTCTAAATGGACTGTCCGGAGTGTAACACCCCGCTGCAAGAGATTGACTACAAAGGCGTCAACATCAATTACTGTCCTCATTGCGAAAGCAACATCCTCCAATCCGAAAGTTCAATCGGTTCATTTAACAAGCTCGCCATTCTTATGCGCGAGAAATATAATGATTATTCGGCGGCCATGACCCTGCTCAATAAAGCGGAACAGGCCGCGCCGGACGACCCTGCTACAAAGTATAATATCGCTTGTCTGTTTGCGCTCGAAGGCAAAAAGGAAGACGCGCTGGCTAAGTTGCGTCAAGCTCTGGCGCTCGGCGATCAAGAGTTGCGTGAAAATGCGCTCAATGACTCCTGCCTGGAATCTCTGCGTGAAGACGCGGAATTTAAGTCTTTGACCACCGAGCAGCCCCCGGAAAAGTAGCTCACCATTCGTATATCGTATTACGCTTGCCCTACGTAGCCCCCATGTCTTCCTGTCGGAAGACAGGAATGGGGGCAGAGTAGGGTATTGCGTTATCCCCGTCTAATGTCACACACCGCTTGACTTTTGACGTTGGGCATTTGACCTTTGATGGTTGACTTACCGACCACTGACCACCGACCACCGATTCCAGCATTTATGGTATACTCCCTCATGGATGATTAAAAAAGCAAAAAAAGGGTTCGGCGAAAGAAAATACCGCCACCGTGTCAAGTCCTCCGGATTGGTTTGTTTTCGGCTAATGGAAGGCGAAAGTGATCTTCAAGTCAGCGCCTGCAGGGACTTACAGCAAGCAGGCATTGGTTTGCTGCGAGAGGTCCGTGGGGTTTTGCAAGACTATATAAATCAGAACCAAGCCTTCGCGTCAGCCTTGGCGCCGCTGGAAATACAAGCAGCCCCGAATATCATACTGCAAATGTCCGCGGCCGCGAAACACTGTGCTGTGGGACCAATGGCAGCGGTTGCTGGGGCCGTTGCCCAGGAGATAGGCCGGGGATTGAGAGCGCTCAGCTCTGAACTGATAATAGAAAATGGAGGAGACCTATATCTCTGCGGCAAGCAGCAGCGCACTGTAGCTATTTATGCGGGAGATTCGCCCTTGAGTTGGAAATTAGGACTAAAGGTAAACCCGGCAGGGGGGGAGCTCGGTGTTGGTACATCTTCAGCAAGTGTCGGCCCTTCGCTGAGCTTCGGTGCGGTTGACGCGGCAGTTGTTCTGGCTGATTCTGCGATTATGGCCGATGCCTTAGCTACAGCACTAGGCAATAAGATCGAACGGCGCCAGGACATAGCGATGGCGCTAGAGTGGGCGCATGCCCTGCCTGGGGTCAAGGGCGCTTTGGCAATAGTTGGCGAAGATATGGGCGCATGTGGCGAACTGGAGCTAGTGGAATTATAACGACACTCACCACGACGACACGACGTTAACGACTTAATCCACAGATTTCACAGATTACACAGATTGTTTTTTAGATAACGGCCAAGAACAATCACTACCATACTTCTCCTCCCTTGAGGGGCTCCGGTCGCCGGAGGTGACCCCATGTCTTCCCGCCGTCGAATATGAAAAAGGAAGGCATCGGAGACCAGGAGCGGAGCGACGAAGAGGAGGGTGAATTCCGCCCGCAGATCCTTTCGGATAACGGCAAGGGAAATGCTTCGCTAGCAGGGGAGCATTATTGGTTTTAACGGTTTAACGTCGAGGTTAGACACAAAAATTACACGGATTGCGAAGAAATGATGGTGATGGAATCTGTGAAATCTGTGTAATCTGTGGATAAAAATTAGGCGTTTGTCGTTGTGGTGAAAAGGATTGTTTAACAGTATCGTCAATAAAAACAATGAGACTTCCATCTGGCGGTGAGCTATATATGGTCAGACGCAACGGCCTGGGTCTATTTCGTTTGACCTATGGTAATGGTGACAGCAAACATCCGGCTTGGTCGTTCGGCAGCGGGTTGGTGGCGTATTCCTACCAGCAGGATGAACAGAATAGTGGTATCTACCTGGTAAAAGAAGACGGGTCCGGAAAGAAGCGTTTGCTCTCCGGACGTGCGATCAATCCGATTTGGTCAGCGGATGGGGGAATGCTTCTCTTTGTAAGACAGCAAGCGCGTTATTTGTTTGCGGTCGCGCTCTATGATCTGGAAAAGAATTGCGAGAAACAGTTGGCTGAACTAAAGAGCACTTCTTTTTTGCAACCATCCTTTTCACCTGATGGCAAAAACATAGTTTATTGGGGGACCGCTCCGGATGATCCCGGGAGATGTCCTGCCGTACAAGATATCTATGTTTGCGAGTGCGAAACCGGTATCATACGTCAACTGACCGATAGCGGTTCGTTCTGTTGTGCCGCGGAATTCTCGCCAGATGGAAAACGCTTGGCCTATATGCGCAGAACGCGAGATTTTCATTTTCGTCTTTGTATGATCAGCTTGAGGGAGGGTGATGAGACGACAGTTACAGATGAGCTCTATTATTTTACGCCGCCGCGCTGGCGCGTTAGTTGGTCTCCGGATGGACAGGAAGTCGCTTATCTTCAGGACGGCGAGATACATCTACTGCATATTGCCAGTGGAAAAAAACATCGTGTCACTCGTCCTTTGGACGAAGAATCACGACAGAGCTTAGCAGCCACCAAAGATAAAAAACTTGTTTTTATTACTAACACTCCCGGTGGAATAAAGGATATGATGGCTCCTGACATGAAGATAACGCTTGCCGATCGGGTGCCTAATGCCGGACAACCCTTTTGGAGTCCGGACGGCCATCAGGTGGCATATGTACGGGACGAAACCGTCTATCTAACGAAGCGGGGACAGGGCGGGGGACAACGTGTGAGCCGGGGCAAGGTGATGGACGATCATCTGGCTTGGTCTGCGGACGGTGAAAAATTAATATACGTAGGAGAAAGGGAATATTGATGACCTGGCCGTTAACCCATGCTGCTTTTTTTAGTTTTTGCCTGTTGCTGCTCTTATGGTCATTGGATTTGTTCCAGTTGATTACCGGCTTACGTTCCTGTCACACGCACGGTCGGCAAGGAGCGTCCTTCGTTACCGGTCAAAGCCTGCTCTGGCCTTTGAAGGTAGTTTTTCTCTTAGTTCTGTTGATCCTGACCTACAAGAATCCCCTTTTAGCGGGCAAGGGGGGGCTGGGACTTTGTTTGTTAGTTATTCTGGCTGCTATGGCTGAAATCTGGGCGAGACAGGGCCCCCTACGCAGGTTGCAGCGTCTATTGGACCTGATTGCTCCGATTGATGATTTTGTGGAGGATAATCTGGTCAAACTTAAATACGTTAAAAACCGGCGTTTATATATTCTGTTGCTGCTGATTGCCTTCCTCTGTTTAGGCGTAGCATGTTTTTGGGCGGGAAGCGTGTTGGTGGGAATGATTTGAATTCTGAATTCTGAGTTATGAATTATGAATAAGGTATACAGTATACGGTATACAGGGGGCTAACCTAGGAATGCACGCTATACGCTATACTCTATACACTGTACGGGACTAGTCCCGAGTCAGCCATTTTTCCTTGCGGCGACGCGGGCGTTTCTTGTCAACGTAAGGTTTCACCCAATGCAGGGGATGATACTTGTCGTATTCGGTTTGCTTGCGTTTGGCGGATACTTCCGTGTATATCTGGGTGGTTGATATATC
>JAUXIB010000027.1 GCA_030621225.1 candidate division FCPU426 bacterium | reverse complement strand
ATCGGCCTGCCAGAAGGAGAATATGATCATTATGGCTTAAAATATAAAACCGCAGGCGGCGCGGCCCGCAGTCTGGAGGGGACCCTGATCGGCTGTGCCATCGGGCAAAACGAATTACTGCAACGGATGATCAAGTTTACCACCTGCTCCCTGCAAGAGGCCGTTATCACAGCCAGCGTAACTCCGGCCAAACTATTGGGCTTGAAGAATAAAGGAAAGCTGGCCGCGGGATGTGACGCGGACGTAGTATTGCTAGATGAAGATTTGAATGTGTTTGCTACGCTGGTTGGTGGCAAGGTGGTTTATCGCAAAGGCAGTAGTCAGGGGTCAGTAAACAGTAGGTAGGGAACGGCGCTTGCGAACTACGAGCTACTAGCTACGAACGACTGCCTTTACTCCCAAAGCCTTCGCTTCTTGCCGCCACTTCCCTTGGCAGGATCCTGCAACAATTTTTCGAAATCCTGACGGGACGATTCGCTGACCAGTAGATCCAGTCCCGCCTGGGCGCGGGTTACACCCAGGTAAAGCAAAGACCTGGCTTCCTCGCTGGTGACGTCTTCCACGTCCGTGATCACAACATAAGAATTCTCCAATCCCTTATACTTCTGAATGGTAGAAAAGGTGATTTGCTTTTTGCCGCCGAGTTGAGAAGGATTGGTATTGACGTCCGCCAGGTGATAAGCCTTGCGATTCAGCCCGGCAGCACAGGAATCCTTAAAGGGCTTGGAGGAAAGAATGGTTATCCGCTCAAAGGCGATCCGCCCGTGTTTCAAACTCTTCAGCAGTTCCTTTAACATTCGCAGTTGTTCCTTGCCATCAGAATAATAATGCCTCCCCACCGGACGCCCGAGGGTCATCCCCGGCAGAGCAGGCGCTTCCGTTAGCCCCGCAACCTGAGCGGCCAGCTTGCCGATAGCGCCGCCATTACGGCAGTTAGTGGTCAGCTTAAAGTGGGCGAACGTTCCACCGCGTGCCTCCAGGGTAAATCGTATTTTTTCGGCATCATGTTTCTCAAAGTCGCAGAATATCTGCCACTCCCCCTGGCGCAGCCCTCCCTTAAGCAGCGGCTCAATAATATCCAGGCTGGCCGGCGAAATCAGCTCCTGCCCTTCATCTACGATCAACACGTCAAAAGGCTTGATCGCCGATTTACGGGTCCTGGCCAGAAAGCGTCCCCAATCACCGGCAAAACCAAGCTTACCACGCGCCGCTACGGGAAGCTGTTCGCGCAACCATTCCCCCAATAATTCACTATGACAAAGTAACAATGTCCGCAGTCCAAAGAGCATACTGCGACGCGCCGATTCCAAGGCCAGCATCGTCTTGCCCGTCCCCGCGGCGCCCCGAAACAAACAGCGGGGGTTTCCCGCCAATTGGTCAAGCACCACGTATTGCTCCGTTGTATATTCCCCTAACTGCTCCTCTATATCATCCAAGATCTGACGCGGTGTTATGCGCCTTTCAAAATCACCGCGCAGGAAGTAAGCCAGCTCCGCGATAACCTCTTTGGTCGGCAAAGACCCTGCCGGATCAAACCACCTGGCGTCCTTTACTTTCTCGCGTGTCTTGGCGGCCAGGCGACGGATATAGTCGGATACCGATCCTTTACGTGAATCCCTGTCATATACCAGCCAGCCCTCCTGGTCGGGACCATGCGTGTTAAACTTGATATCCGGAAACATCACCCCGTAACCAAAGAGCAGCTTATTTAAGGGGCTATGTCCACCATATTGCCGCCGCACAGCGGACTTGATACTGAACATCGCCTCCTGGGCCTGCTCGAACGGGCCACGTGTTTTCTCGGCGGTATCACCGTAGCGATTGGTGAATTTCCAGACGCCTTGCTCACGTTTCACCCTGCCCGATTTCACTTCCAGGCAAAAAACCCCCAACCCTGGGGCCAGCACCATAAAATCTATCTCGCCGTAGACCCTGGTCTTATGCTTAGCGACACCCAAAGCATGAACCACCACCCAATCATCCGTACCGGGAGCGTCCTTGAAAAGCTTAAAGAGCAGCTTTTCGCCGCGGCTTTTAACATCACGTGATATGTAAGGAGGAATCATTCGGGACATGGTTTCGTCGCTCGTCTTTCGTCGTTAGTCGTTCGTTTTCTCATCAGTAAACTACCACACCAGCAGTCAAATTGTCTTCCGCGGACAATATATATAACGCTTCCTCCACGAGCTTTCACCGCCGTTATTCCAAAAGCGGACTTTCTCTGTGCTTCTCCGTGTCCTCCGTGCCTCTGTGGTAAAAAACCCCTCACCTTTTCCTGCGCAGCTTATCCATATCAAATACCGGTGGCGCAACCTGCTCATATTTCGCGCCCTTGACACCCCGACAATAGAACGGTCCCAGACCGTTGATTATCTTTATCATCCGCGAACGATTATAAGGGCGGCATGGCACCCAAAAAGTCATCAGCATACCCTTGCTTCCGTGCTTGAGCGCCACCTCGCGCCAACCCCGCACATAGTCCGAATTCCAACCGGGAGCTACCCACACCTCAAAGCCGCGCCTGCGCAGTCGCTTTATCTGTTTGTCACTGACGCCGCCGTAGTTCCACACCACCTGCACAACGTCTTTGGGTATGCGCTGCTCAGCATAAAGTGATTTCTCGGCATGTATCTGCCCGGCGGCCCACTGCATAGCCGAAGTGTCATTCCAAATCACCGTCCTCAGTCCGCGCTGTTTGAGCATCATATGCATTGTTTTGATGGCGTCTGCATATTGGGTATAGGCCCGGTCATGGTCTTCGTCCATACCAACGTGAAAGAAACGCTTGGGCCGACACACCGCTATCAACTCGTCCATCAGTTGGCCGGCGTACCGCCAGTATTCCCCGGTGTCAAAAAGCCCGTGATGAGGGCGAAACCAGTGGTTGTGCCTGTGGATTCCGCTCTGGGCAAAATTGAGCTTCGGTACAACTTCCAGCCCCTTGTCCTTTGCTTTCTTCACCAGCTTCTTGAGCGAGCTCATAGGAATGGAGTACTGCCGTTTCAGTTCGGGATGGGATTTATACTTGACCGCATCGGCAACATCTATTATCAGCATATTAAAGCCAACATCCGCCAAGGTGTCCACTACCTCCAGGCCCAGCTTCAAATCAAAGGGCTTCTCGCGCTTCTTCCTGCGACACCACCGGGGGTCGTAGTGAGTGAGATGGATCAAGTAAGCTCGGATGGGTAGCGGTCTTTCTATCTTACTCATCTAAATCTCCCGAGTTGGCTTTAAATTCATCGTTCATCTTTCGTCGTTAGTCGTTCGCTTTCTCCTCAATACAACGATCCGGACTCCCTAATCGTGCCAATCAGTTGGCTCCTATTCTTCTCCACACACGGTATCCACATGGTCATCAGCATGCCCCGGGCCCCGTGCCGCAACACCGTTTCCCGCCAGCGTTTGACCTGCCCCGGGTCCCTGCCCGGCGCAGCCCACACCTCAAATCCCTGTTTTATCAGACGCTTAACAACATACGGTTTTACATTCCGGTAGTCCCAGACTACCTGGACGACACTACGCGGGATCACCTTCTCAGCGACCAGCGACTGCCTGCCGTGCTCAGTGCCATGCGATGAGTCGTTCCAGATCACCGGGCGCAGACCGCGCTGCTTCAAGCCACGCTGCAGCTCTTTGATCACCTTTATGTATTGCGCGTTGTCCCGGATGTGGTCCTCGTCCATGCCGATGTGGAAGTACTCCTCCGGCCGGCAAACAGCGATTAACTCGTCGATGATCTCGTAAGCTTTCCGCCAGTATTCATCGTTATCGGGCAATTGATTGTAGGGGCGGAACCAATGGTTATGCCGGTGGATGAGGCTCTTGGAGAAATTAAGTTTAGGCACTACCTTTATCCCCCGCTCAGCCGCCCTGGCCACCAACGCCGCCAGTGCGCTCATCGGCACTGAGTAATGCCGCTTCAATTCAGGGTGTGACTTATACTCCACCCCATCGGCACAGTCAATGACCAGCAGGTTCATGCCAGCTCTAGCCATCTCGTCTATTATCTCCAGGCCCAGTTCCAGATCAAACGGCTTCTCCTCGGCCTTGCTCTTCCACCAACGGGGGTCATAATGGGTGAGGTGTAACAGGTAGCCGCGGATGGGCACTTCATCCGCAGCCTGAAGAACGCTCACCCCATCCCCTAAACACAGGAGCAACGCGACCAACAACGCGGTGAACCTTAAACCATACAGCCGTTCGATGAAAATAGATTTCTTCATAAAAACACACCAAAATTATCATTAACGTGCGTGGTGTAAAGAACCGCTCGGAACTTCCACCTCTTTCAACAAACTGTTCTGCCGCGGAAAAAACCCGCGTGAAACGATCTTGCGTTTCTTAAACACATCGCCAATAATTAAAGACAATGCTCTCCTTTCGACATTGTGAGCGTAAGCCTCCAGTGTCACCGATAATTGGAGCGTTTCCATGTTATCATGAGAAACGTCCGGTAATTCTTCGCTCAAATAACGGATCCTGTATAGGGGATCGTCTAATCCACTCCTGCCGAGGTAAAGCTCTTCTTCGTGATCCATTAGCACCGTCAATTCATTCGTGTCTCCTCTAATAAAGGCGATCCGCTTGATCACTATCCTGCTCAACGCCTCCGAAGGGGTCATCGCAATGATCTCTACTCTATACGGCGCTCCCAGCGTACGCTTGGAAAACAACAGGTAGTTCCGCGTCCGCTCCGTACCGACCAACTGGGCGGTAACGATCAAGTCCTTATAATTAGCCGTGTAAATAGGGGAGGAAAAGACATTGCTGATATAGACTCTTTGCTCAACACTGCCCCACAAGCTGAGAATACCGAAGACACAAGCCAGAATTAATCCGTTGTTCTTTGCCATCTTTCGCTCCCCCGCCGGACAGTCAACGGGCTCCCGCTGCGGAGATACCCTCGCATTCCACTTTAAACAACTGACCCCGCAAGGTAGTTTGGTAGATAGTATTGCCCACCAACAGCGCTAACTAATATAACGCACAATCCTAGCAGTACACACAGTTTGCTTGATTTTATCATTAGCTTTCCCCATCCAAATTTATATATACACGTATAAAACCCCCAGTGAGTAGTATATCACGTTTTTCGAGCTCCGAGGAAAGTCTCAACGATTTTGTGTTCTCTACCAACTAAATCGGAGAAGAACCGGAATTCGTCCTTAACGCCAAACTATTACCCTTGCAAAAACTAAAAAATGTGGTACATTTGGAAAATGAGGCGGTTAACACTCGTAATTTTCTTCTTGCTGGTAGCAACATGCCTGCTCACACCGTTAGGATCCGCACCGCACGCGTCCTCCCCTGACCAGGGCTTGTTCGCTCCGCCCAACAACAATTCCTTTGACCTCGCCATCAAACTCCCCCCCTATAAGCGCAAACGACTCGTCACTATAAACCCTTCCTGGCTGATCGCGGCGGAATCGAGCGCTCGGAACCTGCAGCCGGGATCCACCGTCCGCCTGCGTCTGTTCAATGACGCTGATTTCACCCTGGTCGTTGACAGAGTCAAATTCCGTTCGAAAAAACGTTTCGTGGTCAAGGGCCACTTGCTGGGAATAAAAGACAGCATTGTACTGCTAGCCTTCGTAGACCACACTCTGGCCGCCTCAATCCATGTACCGGGAAGAGATAAATTCATGATAGGCTTCGCGGGGCACGGACATCACTGGATCTGGGAATCCGACGGACGATACGGGTTTACTTGTGACGGGCACTTGCCACCTCCATAAACTGAGTTGACAATGACAGTAGATAAATACATTCGCCGGTTCGTTCGTATCTATCTCGTCATCCCCCTTGTCTTCGCCAGCATGGGCACGGAAGCCTTATTCTCCCAATGTCAACCCACCGCCTCAAGCATGATAGACATAATGGTGGTCTACACACCACAAGCCAAGACGGAGGCGGGGAGCCAATCTGCGATGGAGGCCTATATTGACCTAATGGTAGAATTCCTGAACGACGCTTATGATATAAACTCTATCGACTCCGAAGCGAGACTAGTTTACTGCGGCGAAGTGGCCTACACAGGCGCTGGAACCACATCCTCAGATCTCTCGCGCCTGACGAATCCCGCCGACGGCTTTGCAGACGAGGTACACGGTTTGCGGGATACTTACGGCGCCGACCTGGTAAGCCTGGTCGTGAGAGCATATGGCGGTGGTTGGTCAGGTAGAGCGTGGCTGATGACAACTCTGGAACAATCATTTGAATCCAAGGCCTTCAGCGTGCTGTCCCCGTGGAAAGATGTAGGCTTTGCCCATGAGCTGGGACACAACTGTGGATGCCACCACGAGACGGAAAGCGGTCTCTATAGCTATTCCAGGGCGTATTCCGCCTCAGGGACCAAGTCCATAATGTATGCTGTAAACCCCGCGGGACCATTCTACTCTGATCCCGACCTGATGTGGTTAGGCGCGCCCGCTGGCTTAGGGAACTTTTATGACAACGCCCGCTCGCTTCGGAACGCGCTCCCCACCGTGGCTACTTTCCGTCCCGAATCCGTCACAAAGACCCCCCCTAGCATAACAATAACAAATCCCCTAAACGGCAGCAACTATACCGCAACGGATTCGTTGGTCATCCAGGCCAATGCTTCCGACGAGGACGGCATCGGGCAAGTGGAATTCTACATCAATGACATGTACCAGGGTCTGGACATCAGCGCTCCCTATGAATACACCTGGGACTCTCTCCCCCCGGGCTCCTACTTCATACGCGCAGAGGCACGGGACGAATTCGGCACTAGGGGCTACACCTGCCCCGTTACTATCTATGCTTTTCCCATCCTACCCGAACCCTGGGAAGAAATGGATCTGGTCGGCGACACTTACGAGGGAAGATTCGGCACTGCGGACTACAACACCGGTACCTTCAGCGTGACGGCCACGCAACCAACCACATCGCCCGCTGCCGATGGCGGACACTTCGTATACCAAAAGTTCTGCGGCGATGGAGAGATCGTCGCGCAACTCTCTGATTTTTCCAGCCCGGCAGGCAAATACGGCTTTGCCGGGGTCATAATGATAGAAACGCTTGATCACGGCGCTACTTTTATTTCCGCCGCCATTGGCGCTAATCCCGCCCAATCCTATAATCCCTATTTCGAACAGGTGCGCGAATGGTCTGCCGGGGCGTCAAATACCTTCGGCAATGCCAGCGGCGTTGCCGGCTGGGTGAAAATAACCCGTACGGGCAACGACTTTACTACCTACAGCTCCCCCAACGGTTCCGTTTGGACGCCAATCGCCGGCGGATCAGTGAACGTACCAATGGCCAACGATATCTACGCCGGGCTTGTCGTCGCTTGGGGATATCAGGTAGAGGGCCCTTTGCAGGCCGACTTTGATAGTGTTACGGTGACCAGCTCCTGCCCCACTCCCACCCACACGCCCACGCGCACTCCCACTTATACTATATCCGCCACCTACACTGGTACCTCGACCGTCACCGATACTTCCACCAATACCGCAACGTTCACCGCCACAGAGACAACTACCCCCACGGCAACTCCCAGCGATACTCCGACCTGGACCAGAACCAATACAATCACACACACTTATACCCACACGCCGACCCACACGCCGAGTCACACCGTTACGCATACCTCCAGCCATACATCAACTTCTACCGCAACGCCCACTCACACGTCCAGCCACACCGTTACGCATACCTCCAGCCATACATCAACTTCTACCACAACGCCCACTCACACGTCCAGCCACACCGCATCCGCCACCTGCACGACCACCTCGACCGTCACCGAGACTTCCACCAATACCGCAACGCTTACCATCACAGAGACAGCTACCCCCACGACGACTCCCAGCAATACTCCGACCTGGACTAAAACGAATACAATCACACACACTTATACCCATACACCAACCAACACACCGAGCCATACCGTTACGCATACCCCCAGCCATACATCAACTTCCACCGTAACAGTTACTCACACGCCCAGCGCCACAACTACAGACACTCTTACCGCCACGTCCACCGCCACAGAGACAGCTACCCCCACACATAGCCCAACCCAAACGGAATCAGCCTCACCCACCGCCACGCCCAGTGTCACCCCTACCAACACGCGCTCAGCTACCGGAACGCCAACGCCTACAGCCACACCCAGCAGCACAGCTACCGCAAGCAATACACCGACCCCTACCCACACACACTCCCCAACGATAACCAAGACCACTACGACCACATACACACCCACGGTCTCCCGCACGGCCAGCCAAACACACAGTCCTTCGGCAACGCCTACAATAACCAAAACAGCAACGCCTTCAGCCACTGCATCAGTGACGACGACTCATACGCCCACTCCTACCATTAGCAGCACCGCTACTCAAACGCCCAGCCATTCCGCTACCCGGACAAACACCAAGACCGGCACTGTTACTTGGACCGCAACGCATACCCCCACCGCCAGTTCCACCGTTACCCGGACAAGTACGCCAACTGTCAGTGCCAGCCTGACGGCTACCAAGACCCGTACGCCGCCATACACTAACAGCCATACGCTCACCGTTACGGCGAGCTCCACTGCCGTCATCATTCACACGTCTACAGCTACGCCGACCATAACACCCGGCCGGCAAAAAATAGACGACCTGGCCTTTTATCCCAATCCCTATACTGGGGGAAAAGGACGTGTCGTTTACAAGCTCGGCGCACCGGTCAACCGCGCACGACTGAAGATCTATACTCTGTCAAACCGCCTGGTCGTACAAAAGCAGATGACGCCCATAGGGTTTGGCCACTATGAACATTTCATCATCGACGGCAAAGACTCTCTTGGGAATAAAATGGCTAACGGTATCTATTTATACCTTTTGGAGATTTATAACGGCGGAGCAGTAGTCGATAAAAAGATCGGCAAGATGGTGATCCTCAGATAAAATATCGCTTTTGAAACCTACGTAAACCAGGTTTCTGTTACAAATGTTACCGTCCGTTTAACAGCCATGCTGTGAAACAACCCGTCTTCTTACTTCTTAATCATCGCCTGCCGTAGAGCCTGAGCCCAGCCGGCAAGCAGGCGCGTGCGTTCCCCACCGCCCATTTTCGGTTTGAAGATCCGCTCAACCTTCTTTAAGCGGCGCAACTGGCGAGAGTCCTGCCAAAAACCCGCTTTTAACCCGGCCAGAAACGCCGCGCCTCGCGAGGTGGTCTCAATAACCGCCGGTCTGACCACGGCACGGCCGATGATATCAGCCTGGAACTGCATCAGAAAATCGTTAGCTGCCGCGCCGCCGTCAACCGCCAGTTGCCGGTATCTTAAGCCGGTATCTTTCTCCATAGCACCCAGCACATCGTGGCTCTGATAAGCCATCGCCTCCAGCGCGGCGCGGATCAGATGATCGCGGTTAGCGCCGCGGCTAAGGCCTACCAGCGTCCCGCGCGCTTCCATATCCCAATGCGGCGCCCCCAGGCCGACAAAAGCCGGCACCAGGTATACCCCCGCGTTGTCCTTGACCGCGCGAGCGGCCCTTTCACTGTCTGCGGCTCTGGATATCAGCTTCAACTCATCGCGCAGCCACTGCACTGCCGCGCCGGCAATAAAAACCGACCCCTCCAAAGCATAACAGGGGCCTCCCCTGCCGTCTATGGCCAGCGTAGTGATCAAACCGTGCCGTGAAACTACCGGCTTATTCCCCGTATTTAACAAAAGAAAGCAGCCCGTACCATAGGTATTTTTCAACTCACCGGGCTTAAAGCAAGCCTGGCCAAAAAGCGCCGCCTGCTGGTCACCGGCCACGCCGAGAATGGGAACGCCCTTGATGGAGGGAATCGCAGAGACCTCACCGTAATCATCCGCCGAGCGTTTAACCTCGGGGAGCATCTCTTCGGGCACGCGCAACAAACGGCACAACTTCGATGACCAGCGTTTACGCCGCAAGTCGTAAAGCATGGTGCGCGAGGCATTGGTATAGTCGGTGGCATGAACTCTGCCCTCAGTCAGCTTCCAAACCAGCCAGCTGTCGATCGTGCCAAAGATAACGTGCTTGCGGTCATAGCCGCTGGCGTTGTCCAGCAACCAGCGGATCTTGGTACCACTAAAGTAAGCATCAAGCGGCAAGCCGCTGACGCGGCGAAAAAGTTTCTCGTGGCGGCGCAGCTTGCGGCAGTACTCAGCCGTGCGCCGGCACTGCCAAACGATCGCGTTGTGAATCGGCTCCCCGGTGCGCCTGTCCCAGACCAAGGTGGTCTCGCGCTGATTGGTAATGCCCAGCGCCGCGATCTTGCCGCGCTTGCCGGCGCACAACTTGTTAACCGTGGCCAACACCGTCTGCCAGATCTCCTCGGCATCGTGTTCTACCCAGCCGGGACGCGGATAGATCTGGCGGAATTCGCAATAGGCCCTGCCGGCTATGCGCCCTCGTTTATCATAGAGCACCGTGGTAGTGCCGGTAGTGCCTTGATCAATTGCTAGGATGTATTTCATTGTGTGTCCCTGCTTGATACCGTTGCTCGTAGACCGTCCCCTAACCCCCGACCTCTGACCCCTGACCTCTGACCCCTGCCTGTCCTACGTAGCCTTTGGGCGAAGTAGGAATCACTAACCACTGTCTGTTGCTGGCGGGATATCGGCCGATTGAGCAGACGCAAGATCCGCCGGTGGAGTTCCCTGCGCGGATGCTTCCGGTGCCGAAGAAATTACGGGGGACACTTCTTTATAAAGCCCGGCAGGCGCAGCAGCTCCCTCCATCGCCTGAGCGGCTCGCCCAACAACAGTTGCCTAATTCTGCAGGCTTTCTTCCACCGGTTTGTATCCAGCCTTATATTTGACCAGCTTTAGCGTGTTAGATACCCCGGGGATAGTTATATAGTTCACCTCGTCCATAGCCGTATACATAAAGTAGCGGCCCAACCCACCAACATGCCCTTCCTTTACTCTTTCCTGGCCGTCCGGCATGGGAATCTTAGTGGTATCAAAGGCTTTGCCGTTATCAACAAGCAAGATGATCACGCGGTCCTCAAAGGCCTCAAGCTGCATTTTTATTAGACAATTGGGATCTCGGTTGTAAGCATGCTCTACAATATTAGTAGAACCCTCATCCACAGCCAATTCTATGTCCTCTAATTCCTTGTCTCGGAAACCATGTTCCTTACAGAAGCCCGAAGCAAAATGACGCAGCAAACGCAGTAAACGCAGATCAGAGGAAAGCTCTAACGTACCACAGACACCATTTTCCTTCTTGGAATCATGCGGCGTAAGCGAAAAGACACGGCCAGTATCTTCTACATGCAATAACTCAGCACATGCGGGACACTTTGCCGGCCCGGCATTGGATACTTCAAATGACGTCTGACAGGCGGTACAGCCAACACTACACGGAAAAATGACGGTTGCCCCGGCCTCGCCCTCTGCCTCTCGTCGAGCCATAAATTCTTCTAAAATATCCTTCGCTTCCCGGAGGCTCCCAACCATAGGCAAAACGCTGGCGAAACCGACCATCTCCATCACCTTCTTTACCTTACCACCGGCGCCAACGATGACTAACAAACCACCGGATTCTTCCAGCTTGTTGCGCGCCTCCATGATACTGCCCAAACCGGCGCTATTGATATATTCCAGGGCCTGTAAATCCAGGACAATCATCTTGATGTCCTTATCAATAAGCGACACCATTTCTTGCTTGAACTGAATATTGGTGCCTCCGTCAATCACACCCTTCGCCTCCACAAGCGAAACATCCTTGAGCTGACCGGATAATTTTGATATGATGCTTAGACTTTCTGCCATTGATTTTTCCCTGAAAATTATGCGAGAGATCGATTTTATTAAAGATATTTTAAGTTGTCAAGTCATTATATTTCGCTAGAATGAGGAGATTAAACACATGCCTAGAAAAGAATACTTCAAATACCGTGGCCTAGTAGAAGGATTTTATGGGCGGCCATGGACCCAGCAAGAGCGGCTATCCGCTTTCCGTTTTTTGGGGAAACAAGGCTTCAACATATATTATTACGCCCCCAAAGATGACCCCTATCACCGGGAACTCTGGAAAAAACCTTACCCCGCCCGGCAAGCCAAGCTCTTCGGCGCCCTCGCTACGGCGGCTAAAAAACATGAACTCATCTTCTCCTTCGCCATAAGCCCGGGTCTTTCCATCCGTTATAATTCAGACTCTGACCTGGAGCTACTCCTGGCCAAAATAGAGAACGCCGCTAGCCTCGGCGCAAACGCCTTTGCCCTCTTCCTGGATGATATCCCCTTCCATCTATCCCACAAGGAAGACAAGGCCCGCTTCAAAGACCTGGCAACCGCACAGGCCTATCTGACCAACCGGCTCTACCGTGAACTTAAAAAACGAAAACTGGCCGCCCACTTTGCTATGTGCCCCACCGCTTATTGCGGTGAGCCAAATACAAGTTATCTAAAACGCCTCGGCCTGGCGCTGGACAAAGGCATCGAGGTATTCTGGACTGGTCCAAACGTCTGTTCCGGCCAGCTAACGCTAGAGCACACCCGGGCCATCAGCCGCAGCCTGCGCCGCAAGGTTCTTTACTGGGACAACTACCCGGTCAATGATTCGGTGATGGCCTTTGAGCCGCACCTCGGCCCTTATAGCGGACGCGAAAAAAGCATCCATCGCTACTGCAGCGGCATAGTATCCAATCCCAGCCTACAGCCTGAGGCAACCAAGATACCTCTTTATACTATCGGCGATTACCTGCGCGACCCCTACGATTATGATCCTATCGCCTCCTGGCAGACAGCGATAAAACTAGTCGCCGGAGCTGGAGCCTATAAAGCTTTTCGCGATTTCGCCGATCACTGCTGGAAGTCTTGCATATACCAGGAAGAAGCCCGCATATTCAGACATGAGATAAGGAAGTTAGGCCATTTAAGCGGCTTTGGCCGTAAAACCACGCGGCAGTTGCTTCACTATCTGGCCAACCAAAATAAAGAAGCAAGCTACCTGGCCTGCCGCGCGAAGAACCGGCAACTGATAAAAGAACTGCGTCCCTGGTTAAGCAAGTACCGCCAATTGCTAAACGTTTTTACCGACTGCATCAAATTATTGGACGAGCAACTGGACAATAATCGTCAAGCCAGAATAAAACCTCTGGAACAACGTATTGAAAAGGATCTGTTCAAGGCCTGGAAAAATTATTACTCGGTTAGTGATACCGGGATAATGGAAGAAATAAAAAAGATACGCGCGTATGTTGAGTTGGTTAAAAAGCAAAGCAAACGTTAGTTCGTCGCTCGCGACCGATAGTCAGCAGACAACCGATCACACAAAAGGATGCACCCATGGACATGCAGATAAGCTTCCCCGGCGGCAAGAAGGTGGACGCGGAATACAAGGGGCAAACGATAAGGACCGACCAACCGGAAACATCGGGCGGCGAGGGCTCTGCGCCGGCCCCCTTTGACCTCTTCTTGGCTTCTATCGGCACCTGCGCCGGCATCTATGTGCTGTCCTTCTGCCAAACACGAAACATCCCCACCAAAGCCATAAAACTGATCCAGCGAACGGAACGGGACGCGGAGAAGAAGCTGATCACAAAGATATCAATAGAGATATCCCTGCCTCCGGAATTCCCCGAAAAATACAAGAAAGCGGTGGTGAAATCCGCCGAGCAGTGCGCGGTGAAGAGGCATATTCTCCAAGCGCCGGAGTTTGAAATCTCAACCAAAACTCTCGACTCAGACTAACGCACCTCCGGGCAAATACCGGGTATCTGGTATTTGGATAACGACTAATTAGCCACAGAGGTCACAGAGAACACAGAGGAACAACTCAAAAAACTCTTTTTGGATAACGGCGTAAGACGCAAAAAAGACTTTAGCCGTTGCGGTACGACGTTGGTGTTTGAAAAGAAGAACGTTGTGACGTCGTGGTGAAAAAGCCTTTAACATAACGACACGACGCTGGTGTTGGGGAAAGAAGAACGTCGTGACGTCGTGGTGAAAAGGACGTTAGCCGTTACGGTGCGCGTTGGTGTTTGAAAGAAAAAACATCGTGACGTCGTGGTGAAAAAAACTTTTTTGACAGTATTTACAATATGGAAATACAAAACTATTTCAGCGAAACAGGTCCCATAGCCCAGGCGAAAGACGGCTACGAATCCCGTCCCCAGCAAGCGGAGATGGCCGCTGCAGTCGAAAAAAATCTAAAAACAGGCGGCATACTGCTGACAGAGGCGGGTACGGGAGTAGGCAAAAGCTTCGCTTACCTGGTGCCGGCGATACTACACGCCCAGGGGAATACCAAACAACGGGTGGTGATATCTACCCGCACCATTAACCTGCAGGAACAATTGATGCGCCATGATCTCCCCTTCCTTTGCGATGCCCTGCCGGGAGATTTTCGCGTAGAGCTGGCCCAGGGTGGCGGCAATTACCTGTGTCTACGCAAATTATATCTCGCTGAAAGTTCCCAGATGGGGCTCTTTGAAAACAAACGAGAAGTCACGGATTTTCATTACCTGCAAAAATGGGCGCGGAAAACAAAGCGCGGCGTAAGGAGCGAGATGACGCGCCGCGTCAGCCCGGGAGCCTGGGAAGCGGTCAGCCGTGATACCGTCGGTTGCCGGCGCAATTGCAGCCATCTTAAAGAATGTTTTTTTCGGCACGCGCGACGCCGATTGGAAAGCGCCGAAATAATCGTAGTCAACCACGCCTTACTGCTTTCCGACCTGCGGCTCAAAATGATCGAATCCAAAATACTGCCTGATTTCAACGCCCTGATAATGGACGAAGCACAACACCTGGAGGACATAGCTTCCGACCACTTGGGCCTGCGCGTTACCAGAGGTAGAATTGCTTATTTACTCAATTTGCTGGGTTTCGTCACGGCCGAATTCAAAAAGGACAAGAGCTGGCGCAAAACAGCGGATCAAGCGGCGCAAGCGGCTGATGATCTTTTTGACGGCCTACGCGAGCGTTTGCGGGTAGGGGAACGGGAACGCGGCCGCGAACTTTTCGCGGATGTAGAAGACACTCTGAGCGCCGCGCTTAAAAGTGTCGCCGGCTTAATGTCTGACTACTCTAACGCCGCGCCGGACGAAGAAGAGATAGAGGTGTTCTCGCGGCTTAATGCTGAATTCACCGCATGCGCCGAGGATGTTGAAGCTATTTTGACACAAAACCTGCCGGATTATATCTACTGGGGCTGCCTGGTAGGCGGGGGCGGACGCGAAACACTTGAAATAAACGCGACCCCGGCGGAGGTAAAGGGACCGCTAAACGCGGTATTATTTGACTCACTGCATTCGGTGGTCCTGACCAGCGCTACGCTTACCGTAAATAGCTCATTCCGCTATCTCAAAAACCGTTTGGGCATAGAGAGTAAAAACGAATTACTGCTCGGTTCGCCGTTCGATTTCAAAAACCAGGTGGTCTTGCGCCTGCGCAAAGACCTGCCCGTTCCCAGCCACAAAGATTTTTTGCCCCAAGCGGCCGCAGCCATCGAGACTTACCTGGAGAACAACGAGGGCGGAGCATTCATCCTCTTCACCTCCTACGAATCTTTGCGCAGGATATATGAACAACTAGCGGACAAATTGACCGGCGACGTCTACGTGCAGGGGGACGATATGGAACGCGCGGAGATGTTAAAGCGCTTTCGCGAAAACGGCGGCGTGCTCTTCGGCACTTCCAGTTTTTGGGAAGGCGTGGACGTACCAGGACAAGCGCTATCCCTGGTAATCATCGTCAAACTGCCTTTCGCGCCGCCTACTTCACCGGTACCCAAGGAAAGAATGCGCCGCATAGATCAGGCCGGCGGCAATAGTTTTAACGAATACAGCCTGCCCCAGGCGGTGATCCGTCTGCGCCAGGGCTTCGGCCGCTTGATCCGCACCAAAAAAGACAGCGGCACGGTGGCAATGCTGGACCCTCGCCTGCTGACCAAATACTACGGCAAAGTTTTCCTGAATTCGTTACCGGAGTGTGAAGTTATCATCGATGGAGACTGACTTCGTAGCTGGTAGCTGGTTGGTCGTTCCGACACTCCGATATTAAACAGAATTTGGTCGGCCTCCCGGCACTCCAATATAATAAGAAGTTTGGTTGCCAGCCCTGAGCACTTCGTTATGCTCAGTGTAAACTCTGTCGAAGGGCTCGGAGCCCTGTACTATTCGCGTTGGCACGGCTCAGGTTCAGGGTTCTGAAAGAACTCTGGTTCAGGGGTTGAACGTCGGTTTATGCGCGGAAAACAAGAAGACCCCGCCTTGTGGGCGGGGTCGCTTGCCTGTAGATCAGGTTATTTCCGGTTCTCCATAAACTTCCGCAGCTTTTCGTCTTTTGGATTCAGTTGTAGCGACTTCTCAAACGCCTGACGGGCTTTTTCTCTCTGCTCCAGTTTGGAATAACAGTAGCCGATCAAAAGGTAAGCCTTGGCGCTTTCGGGGTCAAGCTCGGCAGCTTTCAGTAACCTTACCAGTCCGGCTTGAATATCTCCCTGTTCAGCCAACAGCTTTCCTTCAGCTATCAGGTCGTTGACTCCTGCTTCTTTCTCACCGTAGATCACCAACTCAACCCGTCTGTTTGCTGTGCGTCCCGCGTCAGTCTCGTTGCTGGCTACTGGTATCGTCTCGCCATACCCGACTATCGAAAGGCGCAAGGGATTCATTCCCTTTGAGATAAAGAACTTCCGGACAGCGTCCGCCCGAGCCAGGGAGAGATCATAGTTGTTCTTGAAGTCGCCCCCCGGCAGCCACGGTATGTTATCCGTGTGGCCTACAACCAGGACCTGGCTCTCCGGATACCCTTCATTTATTGCCTGCAACGCCCCGCCTAAAGCTTTATGGGCATTAGACCTTAGCTTTGCCTCGCCCTGAGCAAAAAGCATGTCGCCGGAAAAATTAAAGACATACTCGTAACGGGTCTTTCCCGGCGTTGCTACAGGCGTCGGTTCCGGGGTCGATTTGATCCGGACGAGGACGATCTCTTCCTCGGATCTCGCCTCTTGTTTCTCATCATTCGAGGAAAGAGAAGCTTGCGGGGGAAGTAACTGACCACCGATCTGTAGACTCAGCGATACCCTATGAGTTAGGCCGAAATCCCCGGCAGATACAAGAGCGTAATCAATCGACATATCCACTGTGTTAAATCCGTAGCCATACCCTACGCCCGTAGTGAGTCCTGCCAGGCCGCCCAGGTCCCCACCAAATTTATAACCAACTCTTAATGCCACCTCTTTTCTGTTTCTGATCGCTTTATATTCACCACCAAGGTTAAATTTGATACCACTATCAAAGTGACCATCCGTTTCCGCTGCGACCGTTAACCTATCGTTTTCACCGAATACTTTTCTTCTCTTATAAGCAATACCACCCTTGATAATCGTCGGTTGACTACTGTCGTTTATCTTTGGGCCGATATTAGATACCACGCCGGCAATAAAGAGTCTTCTTCTTTTCAACTCATAAATGTAACCGATATCAAAAGACGCCCCCCCTTCAGATATTCCTGTGATTTTTTGGCCGATATAGGTTGCTTTGACGCCGACCATAGAGCGTCTGAAAAAGTCTCCGCCAAGCCACAGGCCGAGACGTTGAGCATAAGCGGTACTAAAGGCAAAGTCTGTCGCGGCTATCTCACCACCTTCACCGGCGTATTCCCCAGTGGCTGTTTCCAAGGTCTCTTTGAATTTCCCGGTATGAAGATATGTAAGACTCGCCCCAACTGCTCCAAGCCGTCCCATTCTCTGGCTATAAGCGAGAAACTCATGATTTACCCCGGTTACCCATTCACAGTGGGTAGTGGTAATCCCAATGCCGGGTGAAAGCATCATACCCGCCGGATTCCAGTAAACAGCATTAGCATCATCGGCAACAGCTATAAATGCTTCTCCCATAGCCACTGGTCGCGCACCAGAGCTTATCTTCAAGAAATTAGCGCTGGTGCTTCCGGCTCCGTCAGACCACGCAAGGGCCGGAGTTACTGTCAAAACAAACAAGACTTGACACCATTTATCGTTAAACATCGTCTACCTCCTTACTAATATCTTTCCTCGTTTCAATATCTCTTTATCCTTTTTGACAAGATAGCAGTAAGTGCCTGCAGCCACTAACGATCCAGCTTCATTTCTGCCATCCCAAGATGCTTCTCCGGTTTCCTCTTTCAACTCTTTTACCAATTCGAGAGATATAGTATAAATCTCAACTCTTGATCTTTCGGGTAATCCTTTGAATTTCAAAGTACCACCAAAAGCTTTGTCAGAATTGAATGGGTTTGGATAGACGAGTATTACCCCTTCGGGAATCGGTGTTGGAGTTACAGTTGGTGTGGATTCGAGAAGGTCCCACTTCAAGTAAAAAGGACCTGTCCATGCAATATGAGGATTGCCTGAGCTATCCACATTAAGTGAGGGGTCTACCCCAGATGTACTCGGGAAGTCGTATACTATGATATCATCTTGACCACTTCCGTCAGCATCCACCCACGAGCTTCCGTCCCATTGTTGGTAATATAGATAATATTCAAAGCTGGCATCTCGTATTTCCCAGGCAATACATGGCTCATCAGAACTAGTCAGATAAAGTGAAGGTCTGGAATATTCATCCGAAGTACTGTATATGCTTATTGATTCTTGTGCCGTCCCATCAGCATCTACCCAAGAATTTCCATTCCATTTGAGATAACGAATCTCATCATCAGTACCAGTGCTTTCTTCCCAAGCTATATGTGGATTGTATGAGCTGTCCAGTCTTAATGATGGCATACCAGAGGGTTGACCGGTGTTTGAAACATTGACATCCCCTTGGCCGGTTCCATCAGCATCCACCCACGCACTTCCATCCCATTTTATGTAATATATGTTATTCCCTCCACCGACCCAAGAAATGTGCGGGTAGTTTAAGTTGTCCAAACAAAGACATGAAGAATTGGTGAGAACCGTGTTTGACACTTGACTATCTTCAGGGCCAGCTCCATCAATGTCAATCCAAGAAGCTCCATCCCACTTAAGGTAGTGTATCTCGGTAGTTCCAGAAAAATCATCAACCCAGGCAATATGAGGATTACCACTATTATCCAAGCCAAGAGAGGGCGAGGCAGAACCGTTACCGTTGTTGGTGACGTTCGCTTGTCCTTGACCCACACCATCGGCATCAACCCACGCGCTTCCGTTCCATTTGAGATAAAACACTTCCCGCGTCCCTGGAGTATCATCAATCCAGGCAACATGAGGATTGTCTGAATTATCTAAGCGAAAAGATAGTTGGTTTGAAATTCCACCATTATTTGATATATTGATTTCGCCCTGACCAGTTCCATCTGCGTCTACCCATGCAATGCCATTCCACTTCAGGTAATAGATTTCAGTACCCTCTTGCCAGGAAATATGGGGCTTGCCCGCAGTATCTAAACAAACGGAACCTCCACCAGATGGTCCGCCACTAACGTAACAGTCAATAGATTCTTGTCCCGCGCCATCACCATCAACCCATTCTGCAGAAAGGGGATTAGTAACGTAGATTGAGAATAATATTATTATTAAGCAGATTGTCTTCTTCATATCTGACTATCCTTACTTGCGAACTAGAATATTCCCTCGTTTCAAGACTGCTTTGTCTTTCTTCACTAGATAGCAATAAGTCCCAACCGCAACCATCGCTCCGCTCTTGTTCCTGCCATCCCAAGAGGCTTCTCCGTTCTCTTCTTTTAGCTCTTTCACCGATTCAAGCGATACTGTGTATATTTCAATCTTTGATCCTTTGGGTAAGCCTTTGAATTTTAGAGTGCCGCCAAAAGCTTTGTTGCTGTCGAAGGGATTGGGGTAGACAAGTATGACCCCCTCAGGAATCGGGGTCGCCGTAGGGGTCGGGACAACGTCTGACCAACGAAGATAATGGATATCACCATTTGGACCCGGATTCTCTACCCAGGCGATCCTCGGGTTGTCTGAATCATACAATGTGAACGATGGCGAAGAACCATCGATACCGTCGTATATACGAATATCATCCTGCCCAAACCCATCCACATCAACCCAAGCAGTCCCAGGTTGTGTAAACTTAAGAGGTGTAAATTCAGAGTAGCTTGTATAATAAAAGTGGGCATGACCCAAGGACTGACGCCATCAGTAACCCTTAAAACCCGAAGGAGGCCACACCCATGA
>JAUXIB010000031.1 GCA_030621225.1 candidate division FCPU426 bacterium | reverse complement strand
CTCCACCCGCAAGTATATCAGAAACCACAGGGATTTTTCGTCCCAAATTTTCTTTCCTCCAAATTACCGCTTGGGCCACCTTTTTTCCCGAAAAGTGTGAATTGATTCTTCACGGCTGACACACCCCGCTCAGTCTTGAAATCACACTATATATTGTGGTAAAATAAATTCATGCTTAAGAAAAATGTTTCCCCCAAGAATGAGACTTCTCAAGAAAAACTAAAAAAAGAAAACAAACTTTTACGTAATATCCTTGCCTCCTATAATGTCCTGCTGCGCACAGGCTTTGCCTCATCCTTGGAAGGGTTCATCGACCGCGCTTTACGCTCGGCTATCGACGTTACCGGCGGCGAAGCCGGTTCTTTGATGCTGTATGACGAAACACAACATGAGCTCTTTATTAAAACAGCCACCCACCTGCCGCAGAGCGTTATCCGCCGCCAGCGTATAAAAATGAAGGCCGGCATCGCCGGCTGGGTAGCCTATCACAAACGCCCCTTGCTGCTGAATAACCTGCGTCAGTTACCTCAATTCCGCTACCGCCGTCAAAAAGCCGGCATCAATTCCGCCCTCTCGGCGCCGCTACTCATCGGTAAGCGTCTGCTGGGCGTCCTCAACGTCCAACGACGGCATACTCCCCGCAAGTTCACCAATGAAGACCTTAAAATGCTTACCCTCTATACCACGCAGTTGGCCATCGCTATTGAAAACCGGCGATTGTTTTCACTGGCACACAGCGAGATCCGAATCCTATCTACCCTGATCAGCCTCAGCGCCAACATCAGCCTTACCCGCGACCAGGATCGAATACTCTCACTGGTCACTGCCGCGGCTGAGAAGATCACCAACGCGAATGCCGCAAGCTGTTTCTTGGTGGACCCCGGCAAAAAAGAAATATATTTCGCCTGTGCCACCGGCCCGGTTTCCCGCAAACTGCGCAATATACGCCTAAAGGTCGGTGAGGGTATCGTCGGACAGGTGATCAAGCGGGGCAAAAGCAAGCTCGTTTCCAGCCCGCAACGCCATCCTTCCTTCGCACAGCGGGTTGATGAAACAACAAAGTTTACAACCCAAAGCGTACTTTGTGTGCCCTTCAAATCTTCACGACGGACCATCGGCGCCCTGGAAGTTTTGAATAAGAAGGGCAGCCAACCCTTCGGCACAGAGGACGAAAAAGTTCTCGCGGCCCTGGCCAACCTGGCGGCCGTCGCCCTGGAAAACTCGCGCCTCTACCAGCGCTTACGAGGCAGGATCAACCTGGCCAACCGCGAACTTGCCCAAGCCAATCTGGACCTGCACTCCGGCCAAAACCGCCTCAACGCCCTGCTGCGCAGTATCCCTGATGGCGTATTAGCGGTGGATGCCAAATTTCGTCTTACCGACATTAACCGCACCGCGCGCAACGACCTGCGTCTACCGCCCAAGCTTAAAGCCGGCGCCACTCTGCGCAAACATCTGCGCGGCAGCAAGCTGGAACAATTGCTCAAAGAATGCTTGAAAGATCAGGCACTGATCAACGGAGAGTTTTCCGTAGGCGAAAAGCACCCCCGCTATTTTTCGGCCACCGTAGCTCCGTTCCGTATAAAAAGGAACGTCTGCGCGGTAGCCGTGTTACACGACATCACCAAACTAAAAGAATTAGACCAAATGAAATCTGACTTCCTCAGCATGTGCAGCCATGAACTGCGCACTCCGCTTACCTCCATCGGCACACTGTCCGAGCTAATGATGAGCAAGAATTACAGCCGGGAATCCATCCAGGAGTATTCCGAAGTGATCAACGAGGAAAGCAAGCGCCTGACCGGGCTGATCAACAACATCCTTGACCTGTCAAGCATTGAGGCGGGAACACTACGCGCACGTCTTGTCTCCCTCGATCCTATCGATGTGATCAACGAAGAAGTGGAAAAAGCCAAGCACTACTCCCCCAGCCACCGTATCCGGCTTAAGCTACCGTCCTTGCTGCCGCCGATAATCTGTGACGAAAATTTCCTGCACCAGATCCTGTCCAACCTACTCTCCAACGCAATCAAGTATTCACCTAATGCCGATCGGATATTGCTTGAGGCAAAGGTCAACCGGAGCAACTTACAACTCAGTGTTACCGATTACGGTTTAGGTATTAGAAAGAAAGACCTAAAAGCCGTCTTCGATAAATTCTACCGGGTGCGCTCACGTGACACGGAAAAAATAGGAGGTACCGGCCTGGGATTGCCTGTAGTCAAATATTTAACAAGCAGCATGGAGGGACGCATTTGGGTAGAGAGCACACTGGGTGAAGGCAGTACCTTTCATTTCACAATACCCCTGGCCAAAAAACCGGCCAAGACGACTTAATCCACAGATTCCCATCTTTGGAGCTTCTAAATTGGGCCTCTTTAACGACCTATCCACAGATTGGCAAGTTTCTGTTATATTTAGCAAGGTAGAAACTCGCGAGAACACTTTTGGTGTTCGTACCACAGATTACACAGATTCCCCTCTTTGGAGCTTCTGAATCGGGCCTCTCTAACGACCTATCCACAGATTACACAGATTTTTTTCTTAGTAATTCAAAATTATCAAAAAAAACTCGCCCACAAAACCTCGCAAACCCGCTTACTGAAAAGTCCAATTACACCGATTTTTCCGTTATCGAAATAATAATCTGCTTGCCGCGCCGTAGCCATTGACGAAGGCGGGTGCAATTTTTGTATCCAACCCCAACTTCAAACCGTTAAGATCAAAAATGCTCCCCCGCTAGCGGAGAATTCCCTCCGCTGTTATTTAAAAAGTAATCTGTGTAATCTGTGGATAAAACCTTTCCTCTGTGACCTCTGTGGCTAAATAGCCTTTAGCCGTTACCAAAAGAACAATCTGTGTATGGAATCTACCCCCCTTCCCATTTCCAAACTTGATCCACCAGTAGATTGACTTCATAACGATAATGTGCTACAGTTGTCAAATCGTTATGTTAACTACGAGGTGAATTGTGGCAAAAACGCTTTTGATAGTAGACGATGAGAGAACGATAAGAGTGTCCATCAAAGCTGCTCTGGCCGGGGAAGGATATAATTTCATTGAGGCCGACAGTGGTAAGGAAGCACTAAAGAAGGCCGAGAAAAATACACCCGATCTTATCCTCTTGGATATCATGATGCCGGGTATGGACGGCTTTGAGGTATTAAAACAATTAAAGAAAAATCCGCTCACTAAACGCATTCCGGTGATCATGATCACCGCTAAATCTGATATCCAAAGCGTAGAAAAAAGTCACAGCGAGGGCGCCATTTACTACATCACCAAACCCTTCATTGTCAGTAACCTGGTGAAAAAAGTCAACTTCGTCGCCAAGAAGGAACTGGATCTGGCGAAGTATGATGTGAAACGACTTACCTGACTGTAATGGGAATTAGGATCTGTTCTCCACCACCGGCATACTCTCCCAGGGTATGCGCTTACCTCGCCAAAAATCAACCAGCTAAACCCAAGGTAACCTGAATTGCACGACATTCTCTTTTACAACAAGAGACTTACCATGGGCGGGTTGGAGCGAAAATTCGTGGACATCCTGAATGTCTTCCGCGACTCCCGGGAAAAGATACGAGTCATCATTGAGGAATACCCCGTTGGCGATAATAACCTGAGCAAGTACATACCGGAAAGATATCGCCTGGAGTTCCTTACCAGCGCTGATTTCATGAGCAGAAAGGAACGCTCAAGAACTAACCGGAGGAAAAATATCTTCCACAGACTTATCTATAACTATTACTTGAGCAGCCAAAAAAAAGTGACCTTGAACAACCTGAATGACCTGATGGAGACCACAGACCATGATGTAATCCTGGATTACAGCAATGACTTCGCCTATCAGGCAAGCGCCAGCCCGAAGATAAGTTGGATACATAACTCAGTGCTGCACAACGTCAAGCGCTCCAAATTGAGGCAATTCAAGCAGCGGATAAATAACTCCTACAGGACGATCTGTATCTGCGACGAAATGATAAAGCAATTGACCACGCTCTTCCCTGATCTGGCCGGCAAGCTACAGCGTATATATAACCCGTTTGACTTGCACAAGATAAGGCGCTTGTCTAAAGACGTAAGCGATCTCTCCCAGGACGACCGGAAACTCCTGGATAAAAAGTTTATCTTAACGGTGGGAAGACTTGATGAACGCCAGAAGGACGTCGCCAGCCTGATACGAGCCTTCGCCATAATCTCCCCCAAAATCGATGAGGACTTATATATAGTAGGCGAGGGCATAGACCGAGAAAAACTGGCCGGCTTGGCTTTGTCGTTGGGTTTGAACAAGAGAGTAGTGTTCCTCGGCTTGAGAGATAATCCTTACGCCTGGATGAAGCATGCATCGCTGTTCGCCCTGTCTTCCAAGTTTGAGGGCTTTCCCACGGTATTGGTAGAGGCAATCGTATTAAACAAGGTCATAGTATCTACCGACTGTGTTACCGGGCCAAAGGAGATCTTGAAAAACGGGGAGTTAGGCCGACTGGTCGACGTCGGTAATCTCAAGCAGATGGCCGATGGCATGCGTCAGGTCTTGTCTGACAAAACGATAAGGGCGAGTTATCTGGGAAAAATCAAAAACGCCAGGGACTACATAAACCAATACGATGCTCAGAACTTTAGAAAACAGGTTGAGAGCTTGATATCAGAGGTGCGTCGAAAAGGCCGCTAGTCCATTCCCGCATTATCACCGCCGCTTCTTCCCTCCGCCTTGCCGGGTGTAATTGAGCAACCCGCCGACAAGGATCACCTGCCGCTGCCGTTCGGACAGGTCATGTGTCAGCACCACCATCCCACCGGAGCGGACGTTCTTCAACGTAATCTTGTTCCCCGCTTTGATGCTGGCGCGCAGCCCCTCGATCACCAAACGATCTCCTTGCTCCAGATCATTATAACCAGTATTATCAGCAAAGGTCAGGGGCAGGATGCCAAAATTCACCAAGTTGGCCTTATGAATGCGGGCAAAGGACTTGGCCATCACCGCCTTGACCCCCAGGTACATCGGCGCCAGTGCAGCGTGCTCACGGCTCGAACCCTGTCCATAGTTGCCGCCACCCACCACGAAACCACCGCCCGCTGTTTTGGCCCGTTCGGCGAAAGTGCTGTCCACTCCCGAAAAAACGAAACGGGAAATGGCGGGGATATTAGAACGAAACGGCAGTACTTTAGCCCCAGCGGGCATAATATGGTCAGTGGTAATATTATCACCTGTCTTAAGCAATACCTCCAACTCCAAGCGGTCGGACAAGGCGGTGTTGAGTGGCAATGGTTTTATGTTCGGTCCACACCGCACTTTCACTTTCTTTCCGTCACGCGGCGGTTTGATCACCATGCGGTCATCAAGTAAGAATTTTTTCGGCTCGTCTACCTTGGGATATTTGCCCAGCTTACGCGGGTCATAAAAGACCCCTTTGATCGCCGCGGCCACTGCTACCTCCGGGCTGGCCAGGTAAATCTGGCCGTCAGCCGTGCCGGAGCGCCCCTCGAAATTACGGTTGAAGGTCCTGATCGAGACGCCGCCCGAAGGAGGCGACTGTCCCATGCCGATACACGGACCGCAGGTATTCTCAACGAAACGGGCGCCGGTAGCGATCAGGTCAGCCAAGGCGCCATTCTTGGCCAACATCTCGACCACCTGGCGTGAGCCTGGCGAGATAACCAGACTGACGTTCGGGTGAACGACCTTCCCCTTCATTGCCTTGGCCACCACCATCAGGTCGCGGAAAGAAGAATTCGTGCAGCTGCCAATTGCTACCTGGTGCACAGGCTTGCCGGCCAGCTTACGCACCGGCGTGATATTGTCCGGGCTGTGCGGACAAGCCAGCAACGGCTCCAGCTTACCGAGATCGATCTCGACCAGTTCATCGTATGTCGCTCCCTTGTCCGCTTCCAAACGGCGGAAGTCGCGGGCTCTGCCCTGGGCCCGCAAAAAACTCTGGGTAACAGCGTCCGAGGGAAAAAGCGAGGTGGTGGCGCCCAATTCAGCGCCCATATTAGTGATCGTCGCACGCTGCGGCACAGAGAGCCTCTTGATCCCCGAACCGGTATATTCCATCACCTTGCCAACACCACCCTTCACTGAGAGGCGCCGCAACAACTCCAGGATCACGTCCTTAGCCGAAACCCAGGGACGAAGCACACCCTTGAGACGCACCTCCACCACCTTGGGCATCGGCAAATTAAAAGGCCCTCCCCCCATGGCCACAGCCACATCCAGGCCGCCGGAACCGATCGCCAGCATACCAATGCCTCCCCCGGTAGGTGTATGGCTGTCAGAACCCAAAAGCGTACGTCCCGGCACACCAAAACGTTCCACGTTGACCTGATGACAAATGCCGTTTCCCGGTCGCGAGAAATAAACCCCGTGTTTGGCAGCCACCGACTGCAGGTAGAGATGATCATCGGCGTTTTCAAAACCGCTCTGCAAAGTATTGTGATCCACGTAGCTAACTGACAGTTTGGTTTTCACCCGCGGCACCTTCAGGGTCTCAAACTGCAAGTAAGCCATGGTGCCGGTGGCATCCTGCGTTAGGGTCTGATCGATGCGGATGGCTATCTCCTCGCCAACGACCATTTCCCCAGCGACAAGATGTTCCTTGATTATCTTCTGGGTCAGATTCATGGGATTCTTAGTCATTAGTATCCTCCTGATTAACTCGCATTCCGGATACCGGATACCGTCAGGCAGCGGTATACGGCATACGATATACGATATCGCGATTAGAAAACATCATACCCCAGCCCGTTCAACATCCGGCGCAGGAGCGATAGCGGCAAGCCAACAACATTAAAATAACACCCTTTAACCTCTTCGATCAAGCTGCCGCCGATCCCTTGGATACCATAGGCTCCGGCCTTATCCAGCGGCTCACGAGTCTTAATGTAATTTTCTGCTTCGTGGTTTTTCAGGGCAGACATCTTGACCATCGTCTGGGCGCAATCAACTATCTCAATGTCCTGCTTAGGCTCATAGAGCGCCACTCCTGTATATACCATATGTATACGCCCGGCCAAACGCTTGATCATCGAAAAGGCATCGTCCTTGTCCCTGGGCTTGCCGATAACCTTGCCGTCCAGGACAACAACCGTATCCGCCCCTAGGATCAGTCCGTTATATCCCTGTTCCATAACCGCCTGGGCCTTTTCCAGAGCCAATCGTTGGACGTACTCCTCCGGCCCCTCCTCCGCTCTGTAGGCCTCATCTACCTTCTGGGGAACCACTTCAAAATCCAGCTCCAGCAGCTCCAGTAAACTGGCCCGCCGCGGCGAAGTAGATGCTAAAAGTATTTTTGGTGGTTTCATAAGAGATTGCTACCCTCGGAAAAATCTTTTTCACCACGACGACACAACGTTTTTTTCAAACACTCCCTGCCTCATTGTATCATAACAAGACTACAATTCGAAACGCATTTCAAGCTGGTGACAGGGACTCGGGACTGGTTTCGTAGCTCGTATCTCGCAGCTAGTAGCTCGACAAGCTCCGTTCCCCGTATACTGTTCTGGTTGTTAGTATTTGGCATCTGGCCTTTGGGTAGTAGAATATTTTGCCTGAATTATCCGCGGAGAACGCGGAATCCTCACGGAAAGCGTGGAAAAACGCCGTTCCTCCGCGGCCTCCGCGATAGTTTGTCCTGAGCATAGCCGAAGGGTTCCGCGGCTTCCGCGCAAAGTAGCCCATTACCCAAAAACCCCATAAATAGCATGCCCGCACTTGGAACATTTGCCACCCGGAACACTTCTGCTGACCGTATACCCTCGCCTCTCAATTAACACCTGGTGACAGTTGGGACAAACCGTATCCGCTCCCTGATCCAGGCTAACGTTACCAAGATAAACAAAGGAAAGCCTCTCGCTCGCCAGTTGGTAAAACCGCAACAGCGTTTGCGGCGAAGTAGGCGGGGCATCCAGTTGGTAGGCCGGAAAATAGCGGGAGATATGCAGCGGAATATCCGGGGATATTTCCGCTATGAAATTCACCAGCTCACAAAAGGTCCCCTCCTCATCGTTAAGCCCACTCACCACCAGGTTGGTCAGCTCCAAGTGGCACTTTTCATGCACGCGGCGAATCGTCTCTAACACCGGCGCTAGCTCTCCCTTGGGGTAACGGTGGTAAAAATCCGCCGAAAAAGATTTCAAATCTATATTCATAGCGTCCACGTAAGGTAAAAGCTCCGCCAACGGTTCCTGATTCACGTATCCATTGGTCACCAGAGTGTTCTTCACCCCTCGCTCGGCAAGGGCGCGCGAACATTCCAACACAAACTCATACCAAATAAACGGCTCGTTATAGGTATAGGAAACAAAATGGATATCGTTCTTCTTTACCAGCGCCACCAGGTCCTCCACGCTCACTTGCTCCGTGGAAGGCCTGGCCTGGGAAATAGAACTATTCTGGCAGAAGGAACATTTGAAATTACAGCCGAAAGTACCCAGGGAATACACCTGCGCTCCCGGATAAAAATGATAGAGGGGTTTTTTCTCGATCGGGTCCAGGCCACAGGAAGTCACCTGGCCATAGTTAAGCGAATAAAGAACGCCCTGCTCCGCCCGTCGTCCGCCGCAAATACCGGTTTCTCCATTCGCCAGTGAACATTGATGCGGACAGAGGATGCAGGTAACTTTATCGTTGGTAGATTTCTCGTAGAATAGAGCTTTTTTCATTCGTATAGCGTATAGCGCGCATCAGTTGCTATCACAAGTAACGCTAGACTCTGCCGATCCAGCCGGCAAAGCTCACCCGGCCAGCTTGCCGCGCCGCGGACGCCGTTTCGCGGACGTTTTCTTCCCCGACCGTGTTTTTTTTCGTGCCGCTGGTAAAACCTTTTTCTTGGCCGACGATGGTGGATAAGAAGCGGCCTTATCATCCGGCAAAGCTATTTCCCGCAGGCCACGCTTGAATTCATTCGCGGCCCGGCCAATAGCCCGGCCGATCTCGGGCATTCGTTCCGCGCCAAAGAAGACTAGTACCAGAACGGCAATTATCAATATTTCAGAGAAACCGAGATTAAACATAATTTATTTAGTCACAGATACGATCAGCGCAACAGCAGCAATCCCCAGCGCGGTAAACGGATGCTTGGCCAGGCGGCGTAATCTGTCGACATTTTGTCTTTCCCCGGCGCGTTTGCTTTTATCGAAACTGAGCTTTTGCATCTGCTTGCGCAAGGAAGCGATATCCTCGTCATTATTACTAATATCTCCTCGCAGCACCTGCAAGAGGTCCTGCAGCCTGGCAAACTCCGACTGAACTTTCTCATCAGCCGTACTCTGTTTAGCCATTCGCTCCTCTAACTGGCGCAGTTTGTCCTGCAGTGAATCCATCAACTTATCAAGCGACACCATATTCATACGCAAGTTCTCCGTCGCTTTTACCCTTTCAACTGAGGTAGCGTCCCGTTCCTTCCCGCTTCGTTTTAAATCCTCCAATACATCACGCACCCCCTGTAATGATACAGCCAAAGCGTCCAACGACTCGCTTTGTTGATCTAACGCTTTTTTAGCTGCCGCCAACTGCTTGGCCAGCTCCTGCCGTTTTTCCGTGGCGTTCTTCATCGACTTTTCCAAAACGGACATGTCAGCTTTAAGTTCTTTGATCGCGTTATTTTTCTTGGGTTTAGGCGTAGCCGTAGATTGAGGAGTAACCGCGCTCTCGCCGGGTTTGACGAATTTTTCGTCTGCCGAATCCTGCGAGGCCAGGTTAAAAACAGCCAGGATCATTACCGTCATTAATACCGTTAGTGATCTATTCATAAGACTCATCTCCAAATAAAAAACCTTTTTCACCACGACGACACGACGTTCTTTTTTTTCTAACACCAATACCGTCTGTTTTTCCATCGCCTTATGTCGCCTGCCCTGAGTTCATCGAAGGGTTATCCAAACAACTCCAATAATTTTTTCGGTTCAGCCAAGCCGAGCGCTTTATCCGTCAGCAGCCAGCTCTCCAGATGGCTCGCTGTCTCGCCCGGCTTGAGCGTCACTTCTGGTCCCATCGTCTCCATCTCTACCATAAAATTATCCGGCCCAACATAGAAGGCCAGGTTACAACCGAGCGGGTAATTGGCGCCCTTTTTGTAACCAACTTTTTTAACAAAGGTAGTGTTCTGATCAGGCACGTCCATAGCCATGATACCGTGCGGCGCCTCGATCATCCGCTTGGTCTCTATGCCCTGCGGCTCCACGATCATCATCTCCTGGTTGACCTGTATCTGAGGGTCGTCAAGCCGGCTGGTATGCCCGCCGCCCCATTTCTTAAACATCACCAGGCGAAAAGCGTCCCACTCGCTGCCATCGCCCAGCGGCATGCCGTAGCGCGTCCCCTTGGTAGGGAGGGTACAGGTGAGCGCCCAGACGGAACAACTGTATAACATATCTCCCTCGTTAGCAATAGCGCTGTCCACCAGTAGCCGCCCGTCCGCCTCTGCCTTGACGCCGATAGTGCGCCGCGTGTTGGTAAGCGGGTCTTTCTCGCCGCGCAGATAGAGCCAGCCTTCCTGCTCTTCTACCTCGCAGGGGGCATTGTCAGCGCGATAAGCGTCCTCGCTCTCGTCCGCTCCCGGCCTGGCCGACCAGACACGATGACCTCCGCGCAGCTTCCAGTCAGCGCGCCCCAGGTCCTGCTCGTCCCAAAAGAGCAGGTTATCACCGGCCGCTTTACCAAAAAAAGCGATACGCGGCCCGCAGTCGGTGATCGCGATCAGCTTGACCTGCTTTGTAATTATCTCGATCGCCTCATGTCCTGCGAAGCTTGTTTTCTTATGGGTCATCTTTGCTTCCTCTTTTAAATTACGACCTATCTCCAAATCAATTAGTTCGCCTACAAACAAATACCGTGTTTTCACCACGACAACACTACGTTATTGAAGGTATTTTACTCCTCTCCCCCGTTTTTGTATACTATGTCCCTCAAACCCAAACAACTGGATTCCCGCTTCCGCGGGAATGACAGTCGTCTTGTCACACCTGTGAAAGAATGTCCCCGTGAAAACGAAAATGGGGACAGGCGTCCAGGTCCTCTGGTTAACTTAATCAACTCAACAGTATGTCCCCTAAGCTTCAGAGCAGAACGAACACTCTCTCTTAACCACTTCTTTGCCATTAACTTATCCACCATCTGACACTTCTCCGACCCCCTCCTTTCTGTCTCCTTTTCTCCAGCCCAATATGCTACCATTATATAACATAACTTTTGGACCAGTTTCCAGGGGGCAGATTAATACATTCCGGGAAGATTATAGTGGATACTGCGCTGTGGGGCATTACGAACAGGAGACGAGAATGAAAAAGTATGGACATTTTGATGCTAAAAATCGTGAGTACGTGATTACTGACCCACGTACTCCCTTTCCGTGGATGAACTATATTTACAACGATGAGTATTATGCGTTGGTTTCGCATACCGGCGGCGGTTACAGCTTTCATATTTCAGCCAGGGACAAGCGTCTGCTGCGGTACCGGTTGAACAATGTTCCCATGGACCGTCCAGGCCGTTATGTTTATATCCAGGAGCGACAAGGCGGGGATTATTGGTCGGCTGGTTGGGCCCCGGTCTGTAAGCCGCTCCAAGTCCAGACGTTCGAGTCCAGGCATGGTATGGGCTATTCGCGTATGCTGAGCGAATACAAAGGAGTGGCCAGCGAGTTGACTTACCTTGTGCCCATGAGAGACAACTTGGAGCTGTGGTGGCTGAGGCTGGAGAACAAGGGCAGAGCCAAGAAACGGTTGCGCCTGTATAACTACGCTGAGTGGTGCTTGTGGAGTGCGGAAAACGACATGCATAATTTCCAATGGACCTACAACATTGGCAATGCCTACCAGCGTGACGGCATTATTCACCACGAAACTATGAAGGGCAGCGGCAATTACGCCTTCCTGGGTACCAGCCGCCGGCCAACTTCGTATGATTGCGACCGGGAAGTATTCATCGGCCCTAACAATAGTGAAGCCAACCCGCAAGTCTTGGAAAGGGGCGGCTGCGTCAAGTCGATCGGTAATGGCGGGAATCCCGTGGCTGTTTTACAGCATGATGTTGAACTGGCGCCGGGCGGCAAGCTTGACCTTGTCTACGTGCTCGGTACCGCGGCCAACTCCCGCGCGGGAAAGCGGCTGGTAAAGAAGTATTCTACTGCCATTGTGGCCAAGAAGATGTTGGCCGAAGTACGGGCCCGCTGGGCTGAGAGGATCGGCAAACTTCAGGTAGAGACCCCGGATGCTGATGCCGCTCTGAATCTCAACCAGTGGCATCCATACCAGGCATATACAACTTTCGAGGTGTCGCGTGGCCCGTCCATCTATGAGGGAGGAATTGGACGAGGGATGGGCTTCAGGGATAGTAGCCAGGATATTGTCGGGGTTACCCACAACGCCGCGCCGGCCAGGATCGAGCGGCTGATCACCGAGTTGGCTGGGATACAATACAAGCGTGGCGACGCAATGCACCAGTTCTTCCGTTCTATCGGTGGTGGACCGGCGATGGGGGACGGTCATGGATATTCTGATGACCAGCTATGGCTGATCATTGCTGTTACCCAGTATCTCAAGGAAAGCGGCAACCACAAATTTCTCAAGCAGAAGATCAAATGGGCTGATGGTGGCCAGGCTGACTTGCTTACGCATCTGCAGAAAGCTGTGGATTTCAGTTTCAAGAGCGTGGGCTCCAAGGGGATTCCACTATCCGGATTCGCGGACTGGAATGATTGCCTTAACCTGAAGGGTCCGAGGAACGATGGGCAGACGGTAATGGTTGCCCACCAGTTATGCTATGTATCCGGCCTGCTGGCGGATCTGTATGATCATCTTGGCCTAAAGACGAAATCTGCCGCGCTACGGAAGCGCCGTGCCAAGATGTCACGCCAGATCAACAAGGTTGCCTGGGATGGCGGGTGGTATGTCAGGGCCTGGCAGGATAATGGCCAGGTGATGGGTTCCAAGAAGAACGACAAGGGAAAGATATTTCTCAACGCTCAAACTTGGGCGGTCATAGCGGGAGTGGCCGAGGGCAAGCGTGCTAAGCTAGTGATGGATGCCGCGAGAAAGCAGTTGGCTACCAAGCATGGGTTGATGTTGCTGCAGCCTTGCTATGAGGGGCTCGACGGGAACATTGGCGGCATGACAACTTTTGTCAAGAACGTCAAGGAGAACGGAGGTATCTTCTGTCACACCAATCCCTGGGCAGTTATCGCGGAGACGAAACTAGGCCGGGGAGATATAGCCTACGATTATTATCGCAACATCACTCCCGCGGTCTTTCAGAATATTCAAGATTTGCATGTAGCGGAGCCCTATGTCCATTGTCAAAGCATCTGCGGCGCTGGGCGCCATGATTTTGGCCGGGGCAGGAATTCTTGGTTGACCGGCGCGGCAGCTTGGAACTATGTAGCGATAACCCAGTATATTTTGGGGTTGCGCCCGGATTACGCCGGTTTGCGAATTGATCCCTGTTTGCCCAAAAAATGGCGTGGCTACGCCGCGAAGCGCGTTTATCGTGGCGCTACCTATGACATCAGGGTAAGCAAGCCTGTGGGTCTCAGCAAGGGGGAGGTTGATTTGCGCGTGGACGGTAAAGCAATGGCCGGGGATGTGTTGCCGGTCTTCAAGGATGGCAAGACGCATAAGGTTGAGGTAGAGATAAAATAGTAGCACGATATATGCTAAACCTCGAACGTCCAATATCAGACGTCAATAGATATCGATGACGCATTGACACCAGCTTTTTAGTGAGGATAAGGAGGAGACAATGAGCAAGGAATGGATAGAAGCAAAACTGAAGGAAATGACGCTTGAGGAGAAGCTGGGTCAGTTAGTAATGGTCAGCTGTTTTGATCTCTCTGACGAGAGGTTTCCCGCGTACCTTGAGAAGCTGGACAAATACCCGATGGGAGGAGTTTTCGTCTTTGTTGGCACCCAGCAGCACCTGGCAAAACGCATTGCTCAACTGCAGGAGGGGCGCAAAATCCCGCTGTTGATGGGTTGTGACTACGAGAATGGCGCCGGATATATCGTAAAGGGCGGCACGCGTTTTCCCCGCCAGATGGCCCGGGGCTGGTCAGGAGACGAGAAGAGCGAATACCAAATAGGCAAGATAACCGCTGAGCAGGGCAGGGCGATCGGTATGCATATTACGATGAGCCCGGTAGTTGACGTCAACGATGATTTTCGTTGTCCCGATGTCAACATCCGCGCCTATTGTGATGACAGCGAGACTATCTGCCGTTTGAGCGTTCCGTACATAAAGGGCCTGCAGGAGAACGGTATGCTCTCAGGCGCCAAGCACTTCCCGGGCAACGGCGGCACGGGTATGGATCAGCACATCGCCGCCTCGATCGTGCTTGAATCGCGCGATCAGCTCGAGAACCGCCTGGCGCCCTACCGCCTGGCGATCAAGCAGGCTGACCTGGCTGCGGTTATGGTCGGGCACTTGGAAATTCCGGCTTTGACTACGGAGTTGGCCGAGAAGACGGGCCGCCTGGTGCCGACCACGCTCTCCAGCGAGGTGCTGCAGGACCTACTGCGTGATGAGCTGGGCTTCAAGGGGCTGATCATCACCGATGCGATGGATATGGGCGGGGTGACTAACCAATTCACCCGTGAGCAGGCGGCGGTCAAGGCGATCAACGCCGGGGTAGATATGCTGCTGATATTTAGCGGTAACAACTGGGAAAAAGAGTACCTGGCGTTGGTCGAAGCGGCCAAGGCGGGGGAACTGCGGGAAGAACAGGTAGATCGGGCGGTGCGCCAGGTACTGGCTACCAAGGTACGCGCCGGTTTGCACGAGGACGACGGCGCGCCGGCCAGTGACGAGAAGCGGGCCGAGCTATATACAGTAGGACGGGATGACGCCTTTTGCCGGGAACTCGCCGCCAAGGCCGTGACCGTGCTCTGGAACCGTGGCGGCATCCTGCCATTGGCTGATGTCAAGGGCAAGCGTCTGCTGATGATCAATTCCTACAGCCCGGAACGCAAGACGATGGAACTGCACGGCCAGAACGTGCCCGAGATAAAACTGGACGAGATGCTTGAGGAGCGAGGTGCCAAGCTGGACCTGTTCGAGATAACAAACGAGACCTCGCACGAGGAGCTGGGCAAGCTGAACGAATGCCTGGCTGCCTGTGACTGTGTTTTCTATAACTTTATCGGCATTCCCTCCTGGGGAATCGGCACGATGATACCCAACCGCGGCGCGGTGGGGCTCTTCTATCACGGCATCTTTAACCAGGGCAAGCCGGTGGTGGTCAGCGCTTTCGGTGATCCCTGGGTGGCCTACTATTGTCCCTCGGCGCCGGCCTACCTGGCGACCTTTGATGAGGGGTTGTTCTCACAGCAGGCGGCGGTCAAGGTGTGGACGGGGGAAGCGAAAGCGACAGGTCGGATGCCAGTCAGCCTGCCGGGGATCTTCAAGCGGGGGGATGGGATTGATGTGTAGGGAGGGTGTCGAATGTCAACAGGCTGTGTCGTAACCCTTGATTTATCGCTTTGAAACCGTTGTCACATTCTTATTTACTCACAAAGCGGGGGTCAAGGCTCCACATTCCGCATTTGCCGCCTGGGCATATCGCCTTCGCCTTCTTGCTTCCTCTCGGAAAAAGGATACCTTGTCTACAATTCAAAACTCATAATTCTTCTATTATCTCCCCCAGCACCCCCAACTCATCCGCGATATCCAACACAGTAAGCCTGCCCCTGATAAACCGGCCGCCGCTTACCGCCCGCCGGGCCAGCTCTTCATCTACACCAATATCAGAAAATTTATCCGGACACCCCGCCGCGCGCAGATGCTGCCGCACGGTGTCCGCCGAGGCCAGCCGCGGTAATATCTCCTCACTTATGTACTTCCACTTGTTGGGCAACAGCTCCCCCAGCCGTTCGAGCAACGGTATCTTCTTTTTAAAATCATTCCAGACAATATCAAAACTGCGCGGAAAATACTCGCGGGATCGTGCCGCGTAATCTATCGCCTGGCGTCTCGCCAAGCATTCACCGATTTCTTGGCCGGTCATATTCCTAAGCCGTTCATATATACCGGCGGATATCGTGACGCCGATGCCGACCTGGATGCCGTGATAAGAGTAAGGCTCCCTGCCCAGCAAGTGGCTCTCCATGTCCAGGTAGTGCGAGATCATATGCTCGCCGCCCGAAGCCGGGGACGAACTGCCGGCCAGCACCATCGAGATCCCGCCACGCATTAACCCATCTATCAGATAGCCGATCGCCTGCTCATCCCGGGCCTTGACCGCCGCGCCCTGCGAAGTAAACTTTTTCTCAGCGGCAGAGGACATCTCCGCCGGCAGCGGACAATAATACTCCCCGCTGAGTACCGAGGCGATATGCCAGTCAGTGTCCGCGTAGCTCTTGGCGGTATAGTCAGCAAATCCCGCCTGGACCAGATCCAAGGGAGCGTTCATTAAAATAGCCGTATCCACAAAGACGGCCAGCGGCGGCCGCACGTTAAGCGTGGTCTTAACCCCCTTGATCATCAAGGCCGAAACACTCGAGGTATAGGCGTTCATCGAAGGGGCCGTGGGAAAGCTGACACAGGGCAGGCCCTGCTCATCCGCCACGAACTTACCCATATCGGTGATGCCGCCTGAACCCACCGTCAGGACAAGATCACAGTCTTTGGCCCCTGCTCTGATCGCGGGAAAATATTGCTCGTCGGCGTGTACCCGTTCGCTCCCCTGCGGTTCAAGTATCACTTGCCGTACCTGCCAGCCGGCGTCGCCCAGCAGCTCCCCCAGCCGCTTGCCGGCTATCTGATGGGTTATATCATCGCAAAGGAGCAAAACCCGTCTGCCCTTTATCGCCTCGGCCATCAACTCCGGCAGGCGTTCCGTTAGACCGCTGCCGCTCTCGATCACGCGTGTGGGTACAGTATGCTCTCGGCCGCAATCAGGACAGAGGAAGCTTTTACCCAGCAATGAGTTTATATCACTGTAGTCTATGGTCATGGTAATAGTCTAGCGCCGCCGAAAGCGGCGCAGAGGAATCGAGATTCGAAAGTTGAGATTGGAAGGTCGCGATTCCGGTCTGATTTCGAATATCGAATTTCGTATCTTAATTATACACTTTTCCCTTCCTCTTGGCCCTACGGGCAGAGGAAACGCAAGCGTTTCCTCGTCCCCCCCTTCCGCCGTCGTCACTTCACCCAGCAAACTCCTCCGCCACCTCACAGGCCATTTCGGCCCATTCCCATAAGCGTTGCGGCTGGTTGCGCACGGTGCTGATGTCTTTCATGATGATCTCCACATGGCAACCACGGGTCTTCTCCAGCGACGCTTTTAAATCAGCACGGACTTTCCCCAGGTCCCAGTCGTCGCCGGCCAAAATGGCCGGATTCGGCTTGAGCGAGATGACGTAATCAGTGCCGATCTCCTTTACCGCCTCGTCCAGCTTGGCCCACGGACTGATGGATATCTTACGCAGACGCGGCACTTTCTTCAACATGCCGATCTTATGGTGCAATGGTTCGCAACAGCCGTAATAATTCAGCCCAAATTTTTCCAGCCAGCGCAATTCATAGTTAAGCGCGAATTCCTCGTGCATCTCCGGCGATACCTCGGAGAATATCTGCGCAGTGGCACATCCCCACATATCAATAGGCTTGACCTGCGCTGAATCGTGATCGGCAGACGGCAACTGATCAGTGTAACCGAGCCCACCGGAGCCCACGCGCACGTTGGCGTTGTTGGACGCCCATAAGTTCAGCTCGTTATACTGGTCCGCCAGGCTGACCATGGCCGACATCAACCTGTCCATGGCCAAGTGTACCAGCTCCGGCTTTAACACCAGGTCGGTCAACGCCTCTTGTACACCCCACCATTGGATCAATATGTCCCAGGGGGCAAACCAAACGCCGCTCACCCCGCGTTTTTCAACGGGCAGAATATCACCGAAAACATTCCCCAGGATTTGACAACTTTCCTCGGTCGCCGCCTGGTTGTGGCTTACCTGCTGCGGCTTGATCTTCTCGATGTCCGCTTCGTCCTTGATCTGCGGCTTATAATGCCGGGAGACAATCCCTGTCGCGCTTTCCGAAGCCAGGTCTGCTTCTGTGGAGAGGCCCAGTCCCGTATACTGAACGGCCATCGGGGTGTAAAACACCGGCTCCACCACCATGTCCGCCGGCATGTGTTCCCATTGGTAGATAGTCGCACGTAGCGCCCACTCCGTCGAATGGAAGTGCGGATCGCTACAATGGAGCTTCAGCTCTCCTTCCACATCCATCTCATGCCAGGGCTGTTCGGTGACCCATACAAGCGGGCGTGTCTTCTTTAGGTCATTGAGTTTGGTCCACAAGCCAGCTTTTTCCTTGTGCACGTCAAGCGCCGCTATCTTGGCCACTTTCTCCGCCAACCCTCGCAGTATGTCCCTGTCCTTATCCAGTATGTTCACTTATATTCTCCCTTATTTATTCGTTGTGCTACTTCGCCTTGAGCGTATACTCCACACCTATTTTTGTCTCAAACACCAACGCACCGTCAGCAGTGTTTTTCACCTTGACCGC
>JAUXIB010000171.1 GCA_030621225.1 candidate division FCPU426 bacterium | reverse complement strand
CCCCTCCCTTGAAGGGAGGGGATAAAGGGGAGGGTGAAAAGCTCATCCCCCTCACCCTTCCCTCTCCCGCCGGGGGAGAGGGTCTGTGAAGCCACCGACAAGGTCGGTGGTAGTTCACTTTTTAATTTTGAATTCCCTATTTAGCCCCCGGTATCCCGTATCCTGTGTCCCGTGTTCCGTGTACCAAAGGATTATTTTTGCACCTTAGCCACCATGCCGATGCCGATCCCCAGGAAGGCGATGTTGGCGATCCAGGCGGCGACAAGCGGTGAGAGCTTGCCATTTGTGCCCAGGGCATGGCCGAACTGTAGGAGAATGATATAAGTGATGGCCAGTATGATGCAAATGCTGAACGAACCCACTACTCCGCTACGCCGGCTCATCGACCAGCCGAAGGGTACGGCGATAAGCATCAAAATGAAATTAGCGAATGGGAAAGAAAATTTCAGGTTTAGCTCTACCAGTTCCGTGTTTACGTCAGCTCCGCTGGAACGAAGCGTTTCTATGTGTCTGATAAGCTGGCGCAGCGTTAAGTGGCGCGCTTCCTTTTTTTCCCGCAGGAATACATCGGGTTTTTCCGCGACATCTATCAATTTTTCTTTGAAGGGGCGGGAAACTATTTCGCGGCCCTCCGCGTCGAAGACGCGTTCGTAGCCGTTTTGGAGCACCCAGCGTTCACCTCTCCACACCGCGCTTCTTGCGTCTATGCGTTTTTTGAAATAGGGGGCGGTTTGGGATAGTTCGTATAGCTGTACGCCGCGCATGGTGTTGGTCTTGCCCTCGAAGACGTCCACGTGGTAGAAAAGGTTGTTTTGACCGCGTACGGCAACATTATTGCGCAGCAGGTTGATACTTTGCGGCTGTTTCTCGATGTCTATTTTTCGGATTTCTTCGGTGCGCTGGTTCGTGTAGGGCACCAGGAATTCGTTGAGCAGGAATGCTCCGGTGGAGATGAAGATGCCCATGGCCAGATAGGGGGCCAGCAGATGGTAGAAATTCACGCCTCCCGCGCGCATGGCCACGATCTCGTTACTGCTTGCCAGTCTTCCTAGCGAGAAGAGCACGGACATTAATGCGGCCAGCGGCATTGCCTGCACCAGGATGAAAGGGATTTGGTAGCTGAAATATTTGAGTGACAGCAATAAGGGCGGTTTGAAACTGATGATCATTTTTATTTGATCAAAAGCGGTGACGATCAGGATCAGCGTGGCGAAGAAGGAAATACACAGCAGATATGGCTTGAAGAACTCGCGCAACAGATAGCGTGAAAGTATATTATTCATGTTTGCGCCTCCTTACCCTTGAACCAGCGACGGACGAAAGCAGGCAGGTAATAGATCAGCGGGTGTTCCCTGGTTGCCTGCAGCATCAGCAGGATCCCTATCAGGGCCGCCACTACGTTTGGCAGCCAACATCCGATCAGGGGATGGACCAGTCCTTTTTGCGATACGGCCTCGCCGATGGCCATGAAGACATAGTAGCCGAAAATGACAGATAGGCTGATGAAAAAACCCGTTATCCCGCTGCGCCGTGAGAGCAACCCCATCGGAGCGCCTATCATCACTACCGCGATGCAAGCGAAGGGCATTGAGAAGCGGCTGTGGTATTCCGTGCGTAGTATGTGCCGGTAGCGCTCGGAGGTGGAGGGCTCGGCCAATTTTTTGTTTATTTCCGTTAGTTTCATCTCACGACTGCCTTGTTGGGCTCGCTGTTGCCGGTGGAGGGAGCGGTTGATGTCCAGGTTTATATCGGAGGTGTTGAAAAAGATGCGGTTGTAATTGGCCAGGTTCGTATCGTTGACCCAGTGGATCGCGCCGTCTAGCAGTCTCAGTGTGATCGAGAGCTTGCTTTCATCGGTGATGATGCGTCCAAAACGGGAGAACGTCGTCTGCAGCGAGCGGTTTTTCTTATCTACCGAGTAGAGATGTACTCCTTCCATCATGCCGCTTTCGGCATCCAGCTTGGATATATATATGATGTATTCATCAAGGTCGATATAGGTTCGTTCTTTCATTATGCTCGCTGCCCGCTGGTGCACGATATCAAACATCAATCGGCGATAGGCATAGTTGGCTGTGGGCAGCACACTGTTGTTGAAATAGAGCATGCAGCCGGAGAGGAGGACACCGCATAGCAGTAAAGGCAGGACGAGGTAGAATATATTGTAGCCGCTGCTACGCATGGCGGTAATCTCATTGTCCGCGGCCAGCCGGCCCATAGAGAGTTGACTGGCGATCAGCATCGCCATTGGTATCGTTAGCACCAGAAAGGAGGGGATGATTATCAAGAGTAGTTTTCCCGCCAGCAGTATCGTTAATCCCTTGCCGACCAGCTTGTCAACCAAGTCAAAGAGCTTGTCGAAGAGGAAGATCATAGTAAACACGAAAATCCCTATCAGGAAGGGGGCCAAGGACTCTTTTAGTATGTATTTTTGTAAAATCTTCACAAGAACCCATAGAATACCATATTTCACGCTGCTTTTCAAGGACGGTCCCTTTCTTCGGGATCGGGACTTGGGGCTCAGTTCTGTATCGGAGTGACGGAGTATCGAAGTAACGGTGTGAATGCTGTATAGACTCCGATACCTCGGTACCCCGACACACCGATACGTGTACTTTGTTTGCACACCCGGTGTGCGGGGAGGTTGATTTATGGTATACTGGTATTAGAATCAGGAGAAATCATGACCGGAATGGAAGCTTTGGGGGTGATCGTGCTGTTTATGATCACCGGCACGTATATTTTGTGGAAGCTACAGAAGCGGGGGTAGGTTTCTGCCGCTCTGGTAAGCAAAAGCAGGGGAATCGCGCATCCCACCTTGACGGAGAGCGGTTTATGTGGTACACGTTTAAATATCAAATACCTTATTAAATAACTGTGTTTTGAAATAACTGTGTTTTGGAGGATCGCGGCGTGAGAAAAGTATTATTCACTATAATAGTATCTATCCTGTTTTTCCTGGCTTGTTCGAAAAGGGACCATATTAACCCGATTGATCCCGTTATTTATCAATCCCCAACGCTAATGCCTGCATCGACGATTGTGTTTACATTTACGTCTGTGCCTACACTTACGCCTACGCCCACGTCCACACCTGTGCCGACCATGGATCCAAATACGGGGGCAGTATGGACGCAGGGTACGGCGTCAGCGGCGTTTGGTGTCAGGGGAGGACATTCCGGCGTAGTTATGAATGATAAGATGTGGATCATCGGTGGGGCGAACTGGACAGGTGCTTCTTATTATAATGACGTATGGTATTCTTCTGACGGCAGTAACTGGATTGAGGTCACTGCCTCGGCAGGTTGGGCCGTTCGCGACTACTTTGGTTGCGCGGTGCATGATGCCAAGATCTGGGTAATTGGCGGCGTTAACGCATCGGAACGTTTCTCCGATGTTTGGTATTCTTCTGATGGCGCCAACTGGACTGAAGCTACGGCTGCCGCGCCCTTTGGCGTGAGATCCGGTGCGCAGGTTGTAGCCTTCAATTCCAAGTTATGGTTGATTGGGGGGTATGATGGTGTACTAGCTTATTCTGATGTGTGGTATTCCGACGATGGCATGACTTGGACCGAGGCTACCTCCGCCGCGGCTTTTACTAATAGGTTGTGGCACAAGTGTGTCGTGTATGACGGCAAGATGTGGGTGATCGGCGGTCTAGACGATGTTGTGGGGTTGGTGAATGATGTATGGTATTCTACTGACGGGGTGAACTGGACCGAGGCCACCGCTGCCGCCGCGTGGTCAGCGCGCTTTGTTTTCGGGTTTACCGAGCACTATGGCAAGATGTGGCTGACCGGCGGACATGATGGTGCCGTCATGCTCGGTGATATATGGTATTCTACTGACGGGGCAAACTGGACGCAGGCTACCGCTGCCGCTTATGGGGAGCGTTGCGAGCTGGTCGCGTTGTCCTACGATTATAAGCTATGGACGGCGGCGGGCGTAGATTCCGTCGGGAGTGAAACCAACGACGTCTGGCATTCTCCGTAGACTTCCGCTCTCGGGGCGGGAAGTGTCAATAGCCCCCGTGTCTGCCTGTCGGCAGACAGGCGCGGGGGCAGAGCAATCGAAAATCGAAATTCGAGATTAGAAGAATATCAAGGCAAGAATCCAGCACGGGACACCCGCCTACGCGGGTGTGACAAGCAAAGACAGGTGTGATAAAATGGTTGTCATTCCCGCGAAAGCGGGAATCCACGAGTTTTCCCCGCTTCACTGAAGGGATACGTTTCATTGCCGTGTCGGCTTGACTTGGACACCTGCTTGCGCAGGTGTGACAGGCAAAAGGAGTACTGTTTGTCATCCCCGCGAACCCATGTCCCGCCGTAGCTCCGAAGGAGCAAAGGAGGAAGCGGGAATCCAAATAATTTGCACACCCGGTGTGCGGGAGGGGGGGCACTAGCCACTGTTCACCGTCTTATTACCACGCACCTGCCGTGCCATACCTTCCCATTTCTGTCTTCGACGATTATAAGATAAAGCCCATCAGCAACTGATTTGCCGCTAGCTGTCTTCAAGTCCCAATCTACCTTTGCTTTTCCTTTGCTATCGATCTGCCTGACAAGTTCACCCACTATTGTGTAGATCTTGATGTTTACATTCTCCGGCAAGTTCGTGATGGTTACCTCTTTACCGAAAGCGGGATTGGGGTATACGATGACCCTGTTAATGTCCCTTACTGGTGTAGGAGTAGGGGTTAAGGTATTCGTCAAAGTTGGTTGTGCCGTCTGAGTTGGGGATATCGTAGGTGTATGCGTAATCGTTCCAGTTAGAGAAGCAGTTGGTGTGTTTGTTGAAGTTGGGGAGTTCGTTAGTGTGGCTGAGTGAGTCGGTGTTGATGTTGCTGTTGGTGTGTGTGTCGGCGGATCAAAAGGCCAGCTACCTCCGATGGGCTTACTCTTGAAGAATATATCGTCATCCGTGCCCGAGCCGCCGTAATTGGTCCGATCACGCCAAGTAATATATACATCCGTTGAATCTATGGCGATGGCTGGATATCTAGACTCATTCGTGCTTTCCGTGGAGACCACCTCTGTCGTCGCTGGCCAGCTCCCGCCGATGGGCTTGCTCTTGAAGAATATATCTCGATCCGTGTCCGAGCCACCGTAACTGGTCGCATCTTCCCACGCTACATATACATTCATCAAATCCACGGCGATGGCTGGATACCAAGATTCACCCGTGCTTTCCGTGGAGATGACCTCGGTCGCCGCCGGCCAGCTCCCGCCGATGGGCTTGCTCTTGAAGGATATGTCCCAGTCCGTGCCCGAGCCACCGTAATTAGTCCTATCCATCCACGCTATGTATACATTCGTCGAATCTACGGCGATGGCTGGTTCATAAGAAATTTCCGTGCTTTCCGTGGAGACGACCTCGGTCGCCGCCGGCCAGCTCCCGCCGAT
>JAUXIB010000231.1 GCA_030621225.1 candidate division FCPU426 bacterium | reverse complement strand
TGATAGAGCAGGGCCGCGTAAAGAAGGGCGACTTGGTGTTGTTGGTGGTTTTTGGTGCTGGGTTTACTACAGGGGCAAGCTTGATTAAACTTTAGCAAAGGGTTGTTGCTAGTTGCTCGTTGCTAGAGTTTATTCTACTAGCTTGCAAGCGACCTGAGACAAGCGACCAGCGACAGGAGAAAGAATGCCTGATCTAGCAATAATATTTCCCGGCCAGGGCGCGCAATATGTCGGCATGGGTAAGGACCTGGCCGAGGCACATAATGTATGTCGAGATATTTACCAGCGCGCTAACGATGTCTTGGGTTATGATTTGGCCAAGCTCTGCTTTGCCGGGCCGGAGGAAGAGTTAAAACGTACCATTAATACGCAACCGGCGCTGCTGACCACCAGCCTGGCGGTTTTCGAGCTGGTCAAGGATTTGGCGAATGAGCCGCTGGTGATGGCCGGCCATAGTCTGGGAGAGTATACCGCACTTGCCGCCGCGGGCGCTTTTAGCCTGGAAACCGCGGTAGCTTTGGTGAGCAAGCGGGCCGAGTTCATGATGGAAGCGGTCGCGGAGGGAGTGGGTGGTATGGCCGCCGTGTTGGGGTTGGAGGAAGAACAGGTGGCTCAGGCCTGTGACCAGGCGGCGGGGGAAGAGACGGTGGTGGTTGCTAATATTAACAGCCCGGGACAGGTAGTTATTTCCGGACACCTGGCCGCGGTGGGACGGGCCTGCGAAGTCGCCAAAGAACTTGGCGCCAAACGCGCCATTCCGCTGGTGGTCTCTGGCCCTTTTCATTCGCCGTTGCTGCAACCCGCTGCCGAAAAAATGTCCGCTTTACTGCAAGAGAAAAAAGAGGCCGGAGAAATACAGGCGAGCCGTGTTCCTGTAGTAGCGAATTATTCGGCAGAACCGATACAGCAGGCGGACGAAATAGTCAATGCTCTGGGCATCCAGGTGGATCATTCCGTACGCTGGTTAGACAGTGTGCAAAAAATGGGCTCTTTGGGTGCAAAAAAGTTTTTGGAAGTAGGCCCAAAGGTCCTGGGGCCGATGGTCAAAAAGATTTTACCCGAAGCGGAATTTACCAACGTGAAAGACGCGGCAAGTTTAGAGGAGTACCGGGCCAAGACGCAGGGATGAAGAGTCGGTTTGGAAAGAACGGCTTTATCCACAGATTTCACAGATTACACAGATTGGTTTTTTGATAACGGCAAAGGTGATTCTTCGTTAACAGGGAAGCATTCTTGGTTCTGACGGGGTGAAGTTAAGGTTAGACACAAAAATTGCACCGATGATAACGGAAGAATCTATGTAATTGGACTTTTCAGTAAACGGGTTTGCGTATTCTGCGGATGAGCTGTTAAGAAAACCAGATTTAAAGGCTCCAAAGAGAAAAATCTGTGTAATCTGTGAAATCTGTGGATATGGTCTTGTTGTTCGTTGAGGCGTCGTGGTAAAAAAATCAGGAGGGTATCATGTCGAAGATAGATTTGAAGGGTAGAGTGGCAATAGTGACCGGCGGAGCGCAGGGAATCGGTAAATCGATCGCTTTGGCGCTGGCCGATGTGGGCGCGGATGTATTGTTGGCGGACGTGCAGGAGGAAGCGCTGGAAAAAACCGCGGCCGAGCTGACTGCCAAGGGCGTAAAAGCCACGACGTCCCTCACGGATGTTTCCAAATCCTCTGACGCTGAAGCGATGGCGAAAAAAGCCATGGAAGAGTTAGGCGGCTTGGACATACTGGTTAATAATGCCGGCATCACGCGGGATAATCTTTTTCTGCGCATGAGCGAGCAGGAATGGGATCTGGTTATGAATGTCAATCTAAAGGGAGCCTTTAATTGTTGTAAAGCGGCGTTGAAAGGCCTGCTGAAAAGTGAGCACGGCAGAATAGTGAACATATCTTCTATTATCGGCCTGATGGGCAACGCGGGCCAGGCCAACTATTCCGCTTCTAAAGCAGGCCTGCTCGGGCTGACCAAGTCGGTCGCCAAAGAGGTGGGCAAACGTCAGATAACAGTTAACGCCATCGCTCCGGGTTTTATCAAGACCGCAATGACTGACGCGCTGCCTGAAAAGATAGTGGAAGAATATAAGAAGCTTATTCCGCTCAATGATCTCGGGCTGCCGGAGGACGTGGCTGATCTAGTCGTTTTCCTGGCCTCGGATATGGCCCGCTATATCAGTGGGCAGGTCATCCAGGTAGACGGCGGCATGTTGACTTGAAAAGGCGGTATACAGTATACAGGGGTCAGTGGTCAGGGGGCGGTGGATGGTGGTCAGTAAGCTGGTCGTTAGTCGTTGGTATCTAGTTTCTAGCCCTGAGCTTTATCGAAGGGCTGGTATTTGGTTGCTTATGTTATGCAGATGGTTTTAATACGCAGATAGAATTAGGCGACTAAATGCCCCCTACGGGGACTAACTGATATTAAACATGCTAGCGGCCAAATACTAACGACCAAATACTGTAAACAGCTACGAGCTGCGGATTATGCTTGACCTGAAACCAAAAGAGTGGTAGTTTCTATCGTTTGGAATGGGGGAAGTCTCGCCGGGCAATTGGTTGAGGCGATTTTTTTGATGTTAAACAATTAAGGAGGAAGACCAGATGTCCGTAGAGGAACAGGTAAAGAGCATCGTTGTAGAACAGTTGAAGGTGGACGCAGAAACAGTAAAACCCGAAGCATCTTTTGCCGATGACTTGGGCGCCGATTCGCTGGATATCGTGCAGTTGGTAATGGCCCTTGAGGAAAAGTTCAAGATCAGCATCCCAGACGAAGACGCGGAGAAGATCCGCACGGTTGGTGAAGCGGTAAGTTACGTTGGCGAAAAAGCTCCCGGGAGTTGAGACTGATGGCACGTAGAGTAGTGATTACAGGCCGCGGCGTAGTAGCGCCCAACGGGATAGGCGTCGATAATTTTTTTGGCGCTTTGAGCGAGGGTAAGAGCGGCGTAGCGCGTATTGCCGGATTTGATGCCGAAGGATATTACAGCCAGATCGCCGGCGAGGTGACGGATTTCAACCCCGAAGAAGTGATCAACGCTAAGGAAGTGCGTCGTATGGACCGGGTCAGCCAACTGTCTATCGTCGCCTGCCAGGAAGCGGTCGATGATTCCGGCCTTAGCGTGGACGATGAGTCAAGTTGGCGGGTTGGCGTAAATATCGCCACGGGGATAGGCGGCTTGTCTTCTGTAGAAAAAGAGCATACCGTTCTGCTGGAACGCGGTTCGAGCAGGGTTAGCCCTTTGTTGGTACCGATGATGATCATTAATATCACTTCGGGGATGGCGGCGATGCGCTTTAAGTTTCGGGGACCGAACATTTCCACCGTTACCGCCTGTGCTTCCGCAACACACGGTATTGGCGAGGGTATGGATTTGATCAGGAGCGGCCGGGCTGACGTGATGTTATGCGGCGGCACCGAAGCTTGTGTTACCCCCCTGGGAGTGAGCGGTTTCTGCGCTATGAGGGCGCTTTCCAAACGCAATGATGCCCCGGAGCAAGCCAG
>JAUXIB010000073.1 GCA_030621225.1 candidate division FCPU426 bacterium | reverse complement strand
GGCATGGGGGTCACACTTGAGGTGTTAAAGTCAATATTAAGCCCAGAGCCAATGGAGGGCACGGTTCAGGGCAGGCGCTGATTCGATAGGGGTGAATAGAGGAGGCGAAAAGGGCATACCTTGAACCATTCACCTAGCTCAGGTTCAGGGCGTACTTATCCATCCTCCACAACGCGTGGAGTTGAAAAGGGAGGCTGATCTAATATTAGCACGGCCCCCTGACCCTACTTCGCCCCCGTGCCTGTCTGCCGACAGGCAGACGCAGGGGCTACGAAGGGCAGGCAAAAATGGGCTGTGCCCTGCACCTGAGCGCAGAGCGCGAATGGTACAGGGGGTATGGGAGAAGATATTTTGGCCATTTCATAAGTGCCCCCTAACTCCGGAGGCTGGCTTACCGAATGATGTTTACACAATAGAAGGAAGCCTGCTATAATCTCTGCTCTAACTCACTAAACGCAGGCAATAAGTGAAATATCCTACTCATAGAGCACTATTCACCGGTGTGCTGTTCGTGGTGATAATCGGTCTATGGCATCAGCAGAGCACAATGCTGGCCATATCCTCAGACCTTAACGCGGTCTACCCGCCCACTCCGGCAATACTGCTGCTCTTGGTGGTAATCGGCTTGCTCAATCCGTTGATCGGTAGAATAAAGTCTTCCTTGCGCTATGACGCTTCTGAAGTGATAACTGTCTATCTGATGACTTTGATCGGTACGCCGCTGGTAGCTACCGGCTGGGCCCAGACGCTTTTACCGATGCAAGTTTCCCCTTACTATTACGCTACCCCTGAGAATAACTACCAACGCGATTTTTTCGGCCACCTAAAGAGCTGGTTCGGCCCATCTGAACCGGAAACGGTCCGCGGCTTCTTCGAGGGTGGCGCCCAGGGCATCCCCTGGCTACAGTGGCTGCCGATGCTGTTGATCTGGGGCCTGCTTTCCCTGGTGATCTACGCTACCTTCTATTGCGTAGTTATCTTGGTAAAGAAACAATGGATCGAGCGGGAACGTCTTTCCTTCCCGCTCTTGAAGCTGCCCCTCGAGATGATCCAGGGCGTCACTGATGGTAAGCATAGCCTGCTCAGGAACAAGCTAACCTGGCTTGGCGCTTGTGTGCCGTTTATCCTGCATACCGTCAACGGGCTCAACGCCTACCTGCCCGGCATACCGGCGATACCCACTTCGCTAGACCTGAGCCGTTTTCTCACCCAGCATCCTTGGAACGCGATGTGGGGCGTGGAATTGCACTTCAAGCCGATGGTGATCGGCGTGGGCTACCTGATGAATCTGGAAGTGGCATTCTCTTGCTGGTTCTTTTTCCTAATGCAAAAACTAATGCTGGTCGTCACTGCGGCCATGGCCTGGAGCGGCGCTGATTCGGCCATGGCCGGCTTCCCCTGGCTGCAGGAACAGCAACACGGTTCTTTCCTGGCCCTCTTCATTGTCTATCTCTGGGTATTGCGCAAGCATCTCAAGGATAGCTTCAAGGTAGCGGTAAGCGGTGTCGGCGAAGAGGCAGCTAAATATCGCCTAGCTTGGGGTGGTTTGATCGGCGGTTCGCTCTTCATTATCGGCTTCGCCAAGTTCGCCGGAATGTCCTTGCTGGTCGCTGTCATATTCTTCCTGCTCCTCCTAGTCCACACCTTCGTCTATTCACGGATCAATGCAGAGGCAGGCCTCGCACACGGACACATGGACGAGGCGGTCACTGATATCGTCTCGGTACCCTTTGGTTCTACCGCGGTGGGCACCAAGGACCTGACCGTGCTGGCTTCTTTCGGCTGGGTAATGAAGGATATGCGCGCCTGCATGATGCCGCGTTTCCTGGACGGTTACAAGCTGGACACCGAGAATAAGACTCGCCTCAAGGGCATATTGATCGTGATCGGCCTGGCCGTGATCGTTGGGATGATAGTCGGGGCATGGACCGAGCTGGTCCTTTGCTACAAGTATGGCGCGAATTCCCTCTGCAACTGGCGACGAGGCCAGGCGCACGCGCCTTTCCAAAGTCTATCAGCACTGATCCAGAACCCCTTGCTGGTCAAGAGCCCGATGCCCAGCCTGGCCATTGGTTTTTCTATGGCGGTGATTTTCCTCTTCTCCTACCTGCGCATGCGCTTTATCTGGTGGCCTTTCCACCCGATAGGTTACGCGGTAAGTATGGCGATGGGGATCTGGTCGATGTTCTTCTTTGGGTGGCTGTTCCGCCTGGTAATCTTCAAGATGGGCGGCACCAATGGTTACCGGAAGGCACTGCCTTTTTTCCTGGGGATGATCCTCGGCGACTTCATCATGTTCGGCTTCTGGGGGCTGATGGGCGCGTGCATCAAGGGGCACGGGTATTTGCCGAGGACGTGGTAGACGGCTGAGGCCGGAATCCTGTATCCGGTTTCCTGTATTCTTAAAGGGGTCGAGATAGGGAGATGAAGGGACCGCGTCTTCCTCCTTCGTTTCACTACGGCGTGACAGGAGAATTGTGACTTTTGGAGGTGAGCGGCACTTGGCAAAAATGTCAAATGTCAAGCTCTGACCCCTTTGTCTCTCGCCAAAACCAAAACGGAAGATAGGGTTCTGATCCGTACAGGGGAACGGCGCTGGTCAAGTTGGCCGAAGAAAACCTAAGTTTACACCCGGTGAGCACGCTGGCTGCGCTTTTGCGCAGCCAGCAGAGCAGGAGAGCAGGGGAACAGGAGATTAACTGCGATCCTGCGGTCTACTGCTCAACTGTTCTCTTAATCGAAGTCAATGCCAGCGTGCACACCGGGTGTGTAACGACAAGGTCTGGGGGTCAGCCCTGTACCACTCACGCTAGTGCGCTCGGGTGCAGGGCAAGCCCCGAACCACTCACGCTAGTGCGCTTGGGTGCAGGGCAAGCCCCGAACCACTCATACTAGCGCATTCGGGTGCAGGGCAAGCTCCTGTACCCGCCCCGTCATTTTTATGCATATGTCTTGACAATAATTGGCCGATAGTTTATAGTCGGCGTGATGTGCGCGGGGCAAGGGGCGCTCTCCTTCCTTGTCGTCGAATTGGTAAAGCCAGGAGGTGATTGTGTTGTATTCAGGGGGTCGGATCGGCCGTAGGGTGCTGATGCTTGTTGTTTTATTCGTCTTTTCTTGCTTGATCTTCGGTTGTGCTTCTCCACATTATCTGACCAAAGAAGAAGTCAATAATAATCCATCGGTGTCACTTGTTTTTGGCTATATTGACACATCGGATGTCAGCGATAAGTTTATCCAACTATACATGAAGCGGCTCGCGCCGCCGCCAAAGCCAGGTGGGGGTTACTACTGGATGTTTGGCGTGGACAAGGGTTGCTACTATCATATGGGTTTGCCGCCCGGCAAATATATGCTGGATAAGATCGAGCTCTACAAAAAGGCGCCTTTTCCTTTGTCGCTGTTTACCAGTCCGACCTTCAGGTCGATCGAATTCATGAATCCAGACAGTGCTTTTGTGGTCGAAAAACCGGGAATGCGTTTCCTGGGGTCTTTGAAACTGCGTAAGATCTCGGGTGAGTATAGCTTGGAGTTGGTCGAGAAGCCCGGCGGCGTCGAGGTGCTGGAGATGATGATGAATAGTAAGATCGGATCACACCTGCGTGGCACCAAGTGGGAACCGATGATCGAAAAGAAACTAAAAAAACGAGTGAAAAGGAAATGAAGATGCGACAAAGTAGATCAGCTTGGTTGTATGCCTGCCTATTATTATGCCTGGTTGCGGGTTGTATGGCGCCTAGCGCCTATCGCCGGGCGCGGGGGCGTGAACCAGGTTACAAGGACAAAAAACTGGCAGCAAGGACATACGAGATCAGTTTTGGTGGATATAATCGTGGTGAATCGTTCGCCAAGGAGGTGATCACTTACCGCGGCGCAGAGTTGGCCTATGAGAATAACTACCGCTATTTTTTGATTCACACGCTCGAGGGAGAAGTAACTAAGCAAAAGGCTAGCGGCAAAGCGGTTGGCGTGGATATCAAGAGCAAGATCGAGCTTTTCAAGAAGAAACCAAAGGGGGTTGGGGCCTGGGACGCTTACGAATACTTGAATAGCACCTATATTCCCGGCACGGAGGTTATCCTTTCGATAAAGAAACGCAAAGTTGCTGCCGCTAAGCTACGCGGTAAGTCGGCAGGGAAGGGGCGGAAATGATGAGAATAAAACATCGAACCAAGTTGAAATTTCTTGCGCTGGGAGTGGTATTTGCGGTTGTCGTGAGCCCACTGCAGGCCGCCAAGACGGCGAAGGAATATTATAAACGGGGAAATGCTTATTACAAGAAGCATAATTACTCGCGTGCCTTGAAGGATTTTGAACGGGCTATTAAGAGCAACAAGAAGATGTGGCAGGCGTATGCCGGCGCGGCCTTCTGCCTGGAGAAGCAGGGGAAGCTGACGCAAGCCCATAAATATGTTGGCCAGGCGCTAAAGATCAAACCGGACAGTAAGAGCCTGCTCCGGCTAAAGAAGCGGATAAAGTCGCGCCTGGCCGAACTGCCCGATCCGGATGCGGCTGCTCCCGTGAAGAAACAGGAGAAGCGGCAAGCGAGAGGCGAGCTTAATAGGTACGGCATCATCATGGACCACGGTTCTTTGGTCTCGGGCAAAGCCGTGAAGAAGGCTTCGCCTTTCATGCGTAAGACGCGCTTCGGTGCAAAACTTAGCCTCGGACTGTCCCGCTCTTCGATAAAGTCATCACCGACAACCAGCAGCTACGCGGTGATGCCGGCGACACCGGGCACCGATACCAGCTCGGGCGGGATGATCATCGCCTTGTGTTTTGCCGGCAGTGGTGAGTACCGGATCGATGAAAAATCTTTCTGGCAGGCGGACATCGGGTTTGTCAGGCGGGGTTACGAGGTAGATTTCGAGAGCAGTTACGTGCAGAATGAATATACGGTGGGCCCCACTGTCTTTAAGGACGTAGTCACCGAAGCGGGGAAAGGTAAGGTTACGGCTTGGTATTTGGAAGCTCCCGTTACCTATAACCGCTGGCTGTCTAAGCGCGGCAAATGGAGGCCGTTCATTGGCGGCGGGGTCTTTCTGGGCCTGAGGATGTTTGGCGGGATGAGTGGCGAATACACCTATTCGGTGAAGAGCTACCAGGATGGTGTGGTTTGGAGTCAGATATTGCCTATCACCTACCCGTTGGAAGCCGCTTCTATGGATATGGGTGCGAGTAGTCTGTCGGCGGGGCTGGTATTCAATTCTGGCATGCGGAAGGAGATCAGCTCGGAACTGGATTTGGCCCTCAATCTGCGTGTCTTGCTCAACGTCAAAGGGATCTACGGTACGATGGATAGTTCGAACGTGACCATTCTGCTGGGTGGTGGCGTAAACTGGTCTTATTGGGGTTACCTCTAGAGGAGGCGGGTGATGCGCGAGAAATTAGTCTTGTTGCTGGTGGGGTTGGTGTTTATCGCGGGAACTGCCGCCGCGGTCTATAAGACCGATATCAAGAAGGCAAACCAGTTCTACAAGTCGGGAGAATATCGGAAGGCATTGCGTTATTACAAGCGCGCCTATGAGGATATCCCGAGCTTGAAGCTGGCTAAATTCATTGCCAAGCTAGAGACTCGGTTAGCCGAGCAATCTCCCCGCCGGGGCGGACGCCCCGGCGCGCCGCTGCGCCTTGATTTCTACTTTCATCTCTTGGATGTTTTCTCAAGCGAAAACTCGCGCGGTCTAGAGGCGTTGATCACGGCCAAATCTTTTAATATATCTCCATTCTATTATCAAGACCTAGGCGAAATTGGGGGCTTGTTTTCGACGCTGATCAATGACGACGAGGAAGAGGAGTTGGTGTTAAAGGGCAAAAGCTATGGCGTTAAGGTAGGATACAACCTGTTATCTGGTTATGATCCGGACAGCACAACGGTAATGGCCTGGGGCGACAGGTTCTACTCCTATGAAGAGCAGGTTCCGGCGCGACAGGTCTGGTACCTGGCGCTTAACGCCGGTCTATATCAGAGAGACCGCTCGAAGCCGATCGTGTTTAATTATCTGGGATGGCCGTTGATTATGCAGGGTACGGCAAAGGAAACGTTAACCTTCGTTGAACTGGAGCTGGCCAATAAATACTACTTCGAGACGTTGTGGAAGAGCCTTTCTTCGATTTTAATGGTAAACACACGTGATATCCGGGTATCGGCCAAGTTCCTGATGAATAAGGCGGATAGGAAGCTGACGCTCGTGGACCAGGCAACATATGATGATTTTTATGCGCTGGCAGACGCTGTGCTCAAGCAGGAAATGGACGTAGTGGCGAAAGAATACGGCGGTGAGTCCGAGGAAAATGGTTATGAGGTAGCGATGAACTACTCGTCGATGGGACTGAGCTATCGGGTACTGGGTGACGAGAGTTGGTTCGTAATCGCGTTGAATATAGCTTTTAGTTATATGCCGGGAGAGTGAACGTAAAGAAGGAACCGCGTCTTGAAAGAAGGGCCCGCGTCTTCCTCCTCCGCCCCCGCGCCCCCATGTCTTCCTGTCGGAAGACAGGAACGAGGGCAAACGCAGGGGCTACGGCGGGACCAGCCTTCGCCACAGCTTTGGCTTGGCAGGCGGGAGAACCCTTCGACTAACTCAGGGCCAGTTGTGATTTTTTGGGGTGAGAGGCACTTGGCAAAAATGTCAAATGCCTGCCCTACGAAGCTGGCCTGTCCTACGTAGCGCTTTACGCGTAGTAGGAAGCGAAGTAGGGTCAAATGCCTGCCCTTCGTAGCACGAAGTGCGAAGTAGGGTCACTTGTCCTACGAAGCTCTTCAAGCGAAGTAGGAAGACCCGACCCCCGTCTCTTCGGTCCCTTCATTGGTCCATCGTAGTCTAGCCGAAGACGGAAGACCTGGCCCCCTTTTTTATGGCACCTCTGTTGTGAACCCCCTGTTTTCGTTTTAAAAAATAAAAAAGTTTATTTTAGTTGTTTTTGATAATGTACCAGTATAGAATAAATGAAGCAAACCTGCCGCGCCTCTGCTTAGCATGCGAAACTCGGTGGGTTTTTGCTTAAAAGGGGTATGTTAAATGGAATACCATAAACCACCGCTATCTTACGAGAAGCAAGCAGAGCTTCTTATTCAACGAGGGCTAATTGCAGATAAGGGAGTGCTCGTTGAGCGTCTTGAAAATGTAAACTATTACAGGTTAAGCGGGTATTTGTTTCCCTATCGTCAGGCTGATGATTCATTTAAAGCGGAAACAACATTTGAGGAAGTATGGAAGCACTATACTTTTGATCGTCGTCTGCGGTTAATCGTTATGGATGCAATCGAGAGAATAGAAGTTTCTGTTAAAACACAGCTTATTTATAATGTGTCCCACAAAACGCAGGCTTTTGGATATATGGAATCGGAATGTTTCCCGATGATGTCTGTAAGCGAGCATGAATCTTTGGTGAAAAAAATAGTGGAGGAAGTATCCCGAAGCAAAGAAAGATTTGTTGGACATTTCAAAAATAAATACGGAAATGCCCATCGTTTTACGGGTGTGGCTGGAGCTGAGCATATTATTTTACCACTTTGGATGGTAGGGGAGATTCTTTCGTTTGGCACAGTGCTTACTGCATACAGGGGGGTATCAAATGAGATTAAGGGGAATATAGCCAAGCGTTACCATATACCTGTTCCTGTTTTGACTTCTTGGCTTCAGACTGTAAATGTTATTCGTAATATATGTGCTCATCACGGGCGATTGTGGAACAGAGAGTTGGGGGTGAAACCATATATTCCTAGAAAAAATAAATATCCAGAATGGCACGATCCGGTGGCGATCCCACGGAATAGAGTGTTTGGCGTTTTAACGATATTAAGATATTTATTGAAAATAATAGCTCCCCAAAGTAATTGGAAAAAAAGATTTATGGCTTTGCTTGATGAATATCCGAATATTTCACGTTGGAGCATGGGTTTTTCGGATAATTGGCAGGAAAGTCCGTTGTGGAAGGAATAGGAGTTTGGGGGTTAACCCCCGGTCAGCCAAGCCCTGTACCACTCATTTCATTCAGGTACAGGGCCAAGCCACCCAGCCAAAAGAAGATCCGCGGGGAATATAGAAACGGGGGGAGAGAAAGTAGCTTGAACGTTTAAACAGGGTTTGAGAGGGGGCAAAAATGTCAAATGTCAACAGGCTGTGTCGCAACCCTCTTTTTGGCTTAACGGGTGTCTCAAATCAACAGAATATTGCACATTCAAGGGGGGCGATCCTTGAAAACAGGGGTTATGACACAGCCTGTCAAGCTCTGACCCCTTCGTCTGTTATAATATTTGTAGGGGCGGCTCGCGGGCCGCCCAAGTAAGTTGGACTAACGGTGGGCGGGCTCCCTTGCCTGTCACACCTGCGAAAGCAGGTGTCCAATTCAAGGGAACGGAGCAGGAAGGGAGCGGAAGGCGCACTTGGCAAAAATGTCAAATGTCAAGCTCTGACCCTGTCTATAGCGCATAGCGCAGAGTAGGGTGTTCGGGGTCCTGATCCTATTGAATTATGAATGTAGGGGCGTCCCTCTGCGGGCGCCCCCGTGCCTCAAGGAGGCACGGCCAAGCGAGGGTAAAGAAGGGTGGGGGGTGAAGAAACAAGAAGATTAGTTGTTTCGCAGCATGGCTGTGAAACGGACGATAATGTTTGTAGGGGCGGCTCGCGAGCCGCCCAAGGAAGCCGCCGTGGAGAAGGCGCGGGGGTTAGAGGCGCACTTGGCAAAAATGTCAAATGTCAAGACCTGGCCCCGTCTTACGGCCAAGTGAGGGTAAAGGTTTGAAGCGCCGTTCCCGGCATTCGGTATCCGGTTTCCTGTATTCTGTATCCGCTTCGGATACAGGGGACCTGACCCCGTCTACGCCGTAGCCTTGGCGGAAGTCTGGCTGAAGACGGAATACCTGGCCCCCTCTTCTTCGAAGCAAAGAAGCGCAACCTATCCCGCTGAACGTCTACCCCCGGTTTCGCCCTTTTCACTTTTCTAGCTTTTGCCCTTGACAAGAAAATCATATATGGTAGTATATTCACAAGGATGAGTGAATTCACTATTACGTATGATGAGGTGTGATTATGGAGAGCAAGGGCTTTACGGAGAACCCTTATAAGCCTGGTGCCGGACACAGGCCGCCGTTTCTTGCTGGGCGCAAGGAAGAGCAGAGCCAATTTGCTGAGCTTCTTAAGCAACGCGTGATTCTCAAGAATATGCTATTGATGGGATTGAGAGGCGTTGGGAAAACGGTATTGCTGGAAGAATTAAAGGAAGCGGCCATGAAGAGCAATTGGGCGTGGGTTGGCTCAGATTTATCAGAGGCCGCTAGCACAGATGAATTGCGAATGGCTCAGAGATTAGTTACAGATATCGCGCTTGTAACTTCGCGGATAAAGATAGATAGCAAGATTGAAAAGAGCGCTGGCTTTTTGCAGGCCAAAACAGTTGTTAACCGATATCTAGACTATCAGGCTTTGGTTGATTTATACAATGCGTTGTCCGGATTGCCGATAGACAGGCTAAAAGAGATCGTCAAAATAAGCTGGATTGCCATATCATCCTTTGCCCCCAAAGTTGAGGGGGTTGTTTTCGCTTATGATGAAGCTCAAAACATGGCAAACCATCCCGCGAAAGAACAATACCCCACCTCGTTATTGCTCGATTTGTTTCAGAGCATTCAGCGTCAAGATATTCCCGCTATGTTGGTTCTCGTTGGGTTGCCTACGCTCCAGAAGAAGCTAATTGAGGCGCGGACGTACTTCGAGCGGATGTTTGAGACAATCGACCTGTGCAAGCTAAATGACAAGGACAGCACCGAAGCCATATTAATACCCCTCAAAGATAAGCAGGTTGGGTTTACCGACCTATCAGTAAAGACCATCAAGCAAATGTCTGATGGGTATCCCTATTTCATTCAGTATATCTGCAAAGAAGCGTTCGACCGGTTTGGAGAACTAGAATCCGAGGGAAGAGAGCCGATAGTGCCGCGCGAAGAGATAATCGCAAAGCTCGACAGAGACTTTTATCGCCGTAGATGGGACAAGCCGACCGAGCGCCAAAAGGAGTTGTTGGCGGCCATCGCCCATATTGATGGCCACGAAGACGGCTTCACCGTTCAAGAGATTTCCGAGAAGACAAAGAGCTTTCTTGAGAAACCAATAAAGAGCAATCAAGTTAGCCAGATGCTTACCGCCCTTACAGAGATGCATTTTGTCTTTAAGCGGAGTCACGGCAAGTACTTTTTTGCCGTGCCAATGTTGGGTGATTTTATCAAGCGTGAAACCGAGAATTGGGAGAAGATTCAACCGGGGCTGCTTAATAGAAAAAATGCCGGGGAGATGGACTCTCCGTCGGCATCTAAAACGCCGGAGTAGTTTAATGGTCAAACAATGTGGCTTACTACTCTACGTAGCCTTTAGAAAAGAAGGTGGTATGTATGTTGCGTATCGGAAGAGGAGACATCGCGGGTGAATCTGCGACGCCGACCAACTACATATTTGAGAAGCTGAATGAGACAGAGCTGGTTGGCATAGAGAGGGAGGAGATGGGCTGAGTAATAAAAACCATTGGGTGGATGTGCCCAAGAGAGAGTGTGTCAATTCAAATAAAGGGTAATCGAAAGGAGTGATATGGCCAAGAAAGCGAGGTCGAGGGCAAAGGAAGCGACCAAGTATTCGGATGTTTCTATCACTGTCTTGAGTTTTTCGTTCGGTGTATCAATAATTGTTGGTGTTGTGTTGATTTGTGGCGGGGGACTATCAGGAACTTCGGATATTCTAAGGTACTTTGGGTTTACTTTTGCGATAGCTTCAATACTATTTGCGTCTTTTCAATTTCGTCAGAATACTGCATGGAAAATGAAAGAAGCCGCTTTGATCAATTGCCGAAGGATTCAAAGTGAGGGCCAACCCCATTTAGCCTTGTTGCACAAGGCTTTCGATTATAACATGCTCACTTGCTATACCGAGATACCTTTAGAAGACATTCATAAACGTATCTGCAAGACGGACAAGCGAGGTAAATTGATAAAGGATAGTAACGGGCGTGCTAAGGTAACCGACATGAAGTTAAGACTTGCAATCTCCTACTTGTTGAACTCTTTTGAGTATATTGCAGCAGGCGTTAACCGCGGAGTGTTTGATGAGGAAACAGTGAAGAGCTTATATCACCGGCTCTTTATCAAGTGCAGGAAAAACTTCAACGCTTACATTAAACATGCTAGGAACGATATGTATCCAGATAGAAGTGCCACAACATGGCGTAACTTCACGGATTTTGCCGACGAATTAATTGCAAATCAAGAAAAGCAGGACGCCACCGATAACTAAATTACTCTGGCCAATCCTTCATTATTGCTCCCATGTTTAAAATGACCAAAAGGGTAAAATAGCATATAGGGGGTAACACTGTCAAGGGTAATTATAGCACTGTCGTAAAGCCTCAGTTACGGGGGCACGCACGCGCAAAAGACCTGTAGGGGTTAAATTCATTGAACCCTAGGGCGCGATTAATCGCGCCCCTACATGCCAACGGAATTGCAATGCCCCCA
>JAUXIB010000005.1 GCA_030621225.1 candidate division FCPU426 bacterium | reverse complement strand
CTCTGTGACCTCTGTGGCTTCCTGCCTTTAGCCGTTATCCAAATTATAACGTTGTGTCGTCGTGGTGAAAGACGTTCGTCACATCGTTTTCAAGCGTTCCTGCGCCAAACGCAACAGCTCATCCACTTTTTCACCGTCCCCGGGATAAACCGCCATGGCGCAACGCCGCCGGCCAGGGGCCACTACCGAACCGGCGGAAAGACCCAGGCGCCGCAAGGCCAGATCTGTCTGGCTCGTCGCCAGGTCGTTCAATATCAAGGCGATGTTTTCCCGATCAAACCGGGCACAGAGGTCGTAATCACGTATTGCCGTCTGCAACTCCCCGCCCAGTCTCACTATCTCCGTGGAAGCGGCAGGGATCAATACCACCGCCGCGCCGGTCTTTTTCCGCCGCGCCCAGTTTATATACTCCAGTAGGCGTCGTTCAAAATAATGACGGCTATAAAGGCCGGTCTCCACATCGCTCACCGAAGCCTGCAACAATTGCTCATAGTCCCGGCTGCGCCGCGCGACCAGCAAGCCGTAATCCAGTAACCCCAGGGAAAGGCCGCCACCCACCACCAGCAACAGGGCGATACCCAACCAGCGAAAGCGATCCGCGGCCCGCTTGGCCTCCGCCATATTCCAGTCGGTCTGCTGCCGGATAATGCCATTAACCTCTGTCGCCGTTTCCATCAGCATCTGGCCGTCCCAGCTCTGCTCCGCCAGGGCGTCCTTTTTCTTATCTCCCCGCAGGCGGGGCAACTTACCAAAGCGATCCATGCTGCTGGTCGCCAAGCGCTGGACATCGGCCAGCTTGTCGTCCAATGCCCCATCCCGCAAGTGTCCCTTGATATTCTCCGCCAAATGCCGCAGTCCCGCGTACCGTTCCACCGCCTCTTGCATAGCGAAAGAACCGGTGAACGAAGACATATTAGCCGGGCTAAAATTGGAAGCGCCGGAAACAGTAATCACTTCCATCAACAAGCGATTGCTGTCGATCAAGGCCGGATAGAAACGACTGCTGATACGGTTTAGCTTTTCTCCCAAGACCATCGCTTGAAAAAAAGCTACCCCGGCCAAAGTGACAGACACGATAATCAAAAAAGCAAAACCGCCCTTTAGACGGCGCTCCGGAGTTTTAAACCACGAAGTCATAAAAAGTCCCCCTTAAAATTCAATTACCCTCGCCAGCTTCACTCCGTCCTGCCCGGACCGCAAGGTAAAGCTATGCCCTGTCTTCTTATACCAGATAAAAGCCGCCACGCTCAGTCCGCCGCCCACAGCGCCAATAGTCAGGGCCAGGTTACGCCGCCCACGCCACGACGCTACTGACCTTTCCTGCGCCGGGCGAAAATTCTCGTTTGTCAGGCCGGCCAGCTCATCCGCCTCGGCCTGCATCTTAAAATGGCTGATCATACCCACCACCAGTCCTGCGGTGCCACAAAAAGCAGGAATAATAACTATCGCATCCGCGATGCCAAATCCACCCTTGATGCCCGCTTCATCCATCAACTGGCGCCGTTTCTGCTCGTAACGTTCCCGACGTTTTTTTGCGCGCTCTTTTCTGCGCTGTTCGTACGCCTTTTCCTTTTCCCGCCGCATCTTTTCCTTTTCCTTTGCCAGCAAGGAAAGCTTCTCCTCCCTTTCCTCCTGCAAATCGGCCAATTCCCTGACCCGGAGCTTTTCCTGCCGCTTTTTCTCATGCCGCCCCCGCTCAAATTCCGGCACCTTGTCCCCAAACTGTGCCACTACCTTCTCCATCATTCGCTTGACGTCCTTGGGCCGCATAAAGACATTAGCGGCAAAATCCTTTTCCAAGGCGACATCTAGCAAGCGTACCTCCAGTTCGTACTGCTCACCGGCCCGCTGTACCCTAGCGTGGACAATGAACGCCAGGCCGAGGGCCTGGCCTATCTCCACCAGGCAGTCCTTGCCGCGGCAATCTCCTCGCAAGCGTGCCGGCAAGTCTTGCCGGCCCTTTTCATAATCCTCTTCCGGCCAAAGGTCCAAGCCCTTAGTACGCGCCAACAACAAACGCAATTCCCCGGCGGTACTCTTCGTCAAAGACGCGGGAACGTCCGGCGCGGCCTGAAAACCAAGGAAAACGGCAGGCTCTCCTTTGGCCGGCAGCGGTACTGACAGAACGATCAGCAGCAGCAGACAAGCGGCAGACCTAAGCCATCCAGCCTGGCCACAGGGGCTCGTAGTTTGGGATTCGAAGGGGGGAAAAGAAAATTCAGTATTTTTAACTTGTCGACTGCTCTTCATCGGAAAATACCATCGCCACCAAAGAATCGGTCTATTTCATAATTCAGCATTCATAATTCATAACTCTCTACCGCTCCATCAACTGCTCGTTCGTCTTGCGCAGGCGCATACTCAGCGCGGAGATTATCCGAGTAGTTATCTTCAAAGCCAGGTCAGCGTCTTTGCGCAGCAGCGCGAAAAACTTCTCGTTATCTATGACCAGAGCGCTCACATCTTCCTCGGCATAAACGTCGGCCGAATGTCCCAGGCCGTCAAAAGCGGACATCTCCCCCAGTACAGAACCGCGCGCCAGGTAAGCCAGCACCCGCTCCTCCCCCTGGCCGGTACAACGACTGACCCGGGCCCGACCGTCAATAATCACGAACATTTTTTTGCCGGGGGCACTCTCTGACATAAATTTCTCGCCCGCGGGAAATTTTTTCACTTTACCAGCGCCAAATATTTCACGACGGATCTTATCATCAAATCCGTCAAAGAGGCTGACTTCCTTCAGAATGTCGCTCAACCAGCTTTTTTCTTTGCTCATCATTCACTTTCCGGAAGCAGCAGCCGATTTTTTCTTGCGGTCCTTCATGCTACGGATCGCCCGCTGCCGCGTATCCCTGTCTTCTTTTTCTATCTTGCCCAGGTAAAGCTTGTAATAAGCCTTCGCCCGCCGGCCCTTTTTACGCCCCAGCCGCTCCTTGCGCTTGTATTTCGCGTCCAGCTCGCGCCGCCACTGCGTGAAATGCTCCTGTAGGCTCTTGGTATATTGCTCGTAGATCTCGCCACCACGCTGACCGATCTCGTGCGCGGAATCCTTAATAGAAGACATCCGGTCGTCCCACTTGTGCTCCAAGCGCCGCAGGTTGCCGCGCAGAATACGACGATAACGATTATAACCGGTGTAAAAAGCGTGGCGCAACTCCTCCTGAAAATGTTCCAAGCGCAACTGCTTGCGGTAGGAGCGGTTCTGCCGCAGGTTCCATTCCCGCACCTTGAAATATCCCCAGACGTTCATCAGCAGGATATTATTGGTCCAATTGCGCCGGCGCATAGCGGTACGCAACAAAGTGCGCAACGAATAAAACCGCTTGTAAGCCCTCAGTATCTGGTCAAAGAACTCATGCCGCCGAAAGTTCTTCGGGGTATAAGTAATGTGCATCGCGTCGTAATGCCCCCAGTTATGATCGACAATGCGCTTCTTTTTATATTCCTCATAGAGCGGCGTACCCAGCAGCGGCGTCAGGATCAAGAACTGGGCGGTGTCCACGTTCTCCAAAGCGAATTCCAGGTTATCATTGATCGAGGCCACAGTATCACTGTCAAAACCGGCGACAAACATGCCATGCACACTGATTCCCACCTTACGGAAATTACGCGCGCCTTCGATATTTATGCCAGCGGTCGACGCTTTATTCGCTTCCTTAAGCACCGTAGGGTTTATTGACTCGAAACCAATGAATACCCAGCGAACCCCGGCCCGCTTCATCAGCTTGAGGAAGTCCAAGTCCAAGCCGGTGTTGGCGGTGACCTGCACGTTCCAGCCGACTTCGTTCAGCCCCTCATCTATCAACATGTTTAAAAACTTGATAACCCGTTCCTTCTTATGGGGATAGGGCAAAAAATTATCATCGGTAATAAATATAGTGGCGGTCGGCGACAGCTGCCCTGTCTCACGCAGCTTTTTTATCTGCCGCCACTCAGTAATCACGTCCTCCAGCGGCCGCTCCTTGTACCCGCCCCACTGCGTAACCACCGAGCAGAACCTGCACTTGTGCGGGCAGGAAATGGAGGTGGCCAAAGGCACAGTGTTCTCAATGCCCTTGAAAAGACTGTAATCCATAGCGCCCCAGTTCAATTTACGCGGCCGCTCCTTGGCTACCGGGTTATGGTGTATTTTTTTGCCCCAGCGAAAGGAAAGACCCTGGATGCGGCGCAAGCGCTGGAAGAGACGTTTCTCGCCCCGCTCTTCTCGCAACGCCTCGATCAATTCAACCATCAATCCTTCTCCCGCGTAGCGCGCCACGTAATCATAGCGATGACGGAACGGCTCGGCCGGATGGAAGGTAACATGCGCCCCACCGATAATCAGCTTTCCTTTAAAACCCTCCCGGCGCATCCTCCGCGCCAGATCATAGGCTTCATTAACATTCATGGTCAGGGCGGAAATTCCAACGATATCGGCCTTCATCAACTCCGTATAAATATCTTCATTTTTGCTCTTTAGCCGGAAAATTTTGCGCAACCATCCTCGCAACGACCAACCGCTTGCCAGCTCGCCGAGAAAAATATCCACCTTGATATCGGAAAAACACTGCGCAAGCTTATTGGCGATCACACATAAGCCAAGACGGGGCGTATAGGAATATTTAGACTTATAGATATGAAATCTACTGGTCTGGATCTCGTATAGGGCTATTTTCTTGATATTCATTGTTCTCTCCATTTACAGCCAAGAAAGGATTATATCACTTAAAAGGACGGAAGTCAATGTCCTCGTAGCCCTGTACCATTCGCGTTGGTACGCTCAGGTGCAGGGTCCTGAGCGAGCAACGTGAGTCGAAGGACTCGTAGCTGGCCCGCCCTACGAAGCTTTCTTGTCCTACGTAGCGCCTTGCGCATAGTAGGAAGCGAAGTAGGGTCGCTAGCGCTACGTTTCCAGGTCAAGCTCTGCTTATACCATATTCAGCATTCATAATTCATAACTCAGAATTCAGAACTCCTTATACTACTAACCCCCAACCACTGCCCACTGCTCACCGCTTATATGTTTTCTTCCTCCGCAAATGATGAAACGCCTGGGCAAAACGGTGCGCCTCATCACGCACGCGCCTCAAATAGAGTAAAACCGGAGAATCCGCGGCAAGCTTAAGCGCGCTGTCTCTCCCCCGTCGGTAGATCACTTCTTCCTTTTTGGCCAGGGCGATGACGTTTATCTTTTCCAAACCAAAACTGGCCAGCAGGGTGGAGGCCAGTTCCAGGTGACCCCGCCCCCCGTCCACCAGCAATAAATCAGGGATCTCGCCCTCCCCCGCCACCAGGCGGCGAAAACGACGCCCCAACACCTCGCGCATCATCGCGTAATCATCACGATCAGCAGGAAACTTCAGCTTATAGCGCCGGTAGAGCTTCTTATCGGGCTGACCATCCCGAAAAACCACCATGGAAGCTACCGCCTCATCTCCCCCCGTATGTGAGATATCAAAGGCCTCTAGCTGCCCTGGTGCTTCCTTGAGCGAGAGCGCTTGACGTAGTTTCCCCGCCAGCTCTTTGCCCTGCAACTGGGCACTGAGACGGCGAGAGAGATGAAATGCCGCATTCTCCGCCGCCATCTTTAGCAAAGGACGCGCGCGACCCGAACGAGGCGCACTGATCACCAGACGCGCACCACGTTTCTCGGTCAACCATTTCTCTAAACCAGCCCTATCTTCGGGAACACGATCACAAATAATGCGTGGCGGCAAGTAAGCGATCCCGGCATAAAATTGGCTAATAAAAGCAGCCAGCCCGCCATCCGCTGCCTCGATTTTGCGCTCAAAAAACACGTGGTACTCGCCACATAACTTTCCCTCACGCACAAAGAAAACCTGCAGGCAGCGTCCCCTTGACTCCTCCGCCAGAGCCAGCACGTCCTGATCTATGTCTTTCTCCTGCACCACCCGCTGCCGTTCGGTAAAGCTTGCTAATGCCGCCAGCAGATCGCGCAGGCGCGCCGCCCGCTCATATTCTTCCGCCACCGCATCACGTTTCATACGCGCCGTCAATTCCCGGCATAATTGTTCATTGTGCCCGGTAAGGAAAAGCACCAGGCGTTCTACCTCGCGCGCGTACTCCCGCTGCGTTACTTTTCCGGCACAGGGCGCCAGGCAACGTTTAATTTGATAGTTAAGACAGGGCCGCCCCTGCCGGTAACGCCGGAAGCTCTTGCAGTGCCGAACCGCAAAGTACTTACTGATCAGGGCCAGCATCTCTTTCATTCGCACCCGCACAAAAGGGCCGAAATACCTGGCCCGGCCAACGCCAGGTTGGCGACTGACCGCCAAGGCCGGAAATTCCTCATCGGTGGATAGGCGTAGAAAAGGGAAAGACTTATCATCACGCCAGTAAACGTTATAACGCGGGCGGAACTTTTTGATCAAGTTCCCTTCCAGCACCAACGCCTCCAGCTCACTGCTGGCAAGGATCAGCTCCAGCCCGGCTACGCGTTTCATCAGCGAGCGCGTCTTGGCGGCCAACTCCTTTGCCAGATAAGCAGGCAAACGCTTCTTGAGCGACTTGGCCTTACCCACGTAGATCACCCTGCCGGCGCCATCCTTCATCAGGTAGACACCGGGCTTGTCCGGCGCGCTGCGGTATTTACTCTCCAAACGTTTGTTCATATTTGATTCGGGACCAGTCTCGTATATCGTATTGCGCATTGCGTATTGCGTGCATTACCAGGTTAAGCCTCCCGTGTCCCGGGTCACTGGTCACGTGTCACGGGTCGTCCATATACCGACAAGCGACACGCGACGCGAGACGCGCGACTAGTTTCGCATCTAGTTTTAGCATCCATAATTCATAACTCAGAATTCAGAATTCAAAACCACCTACTTCTTGTCTCCCAAAAACAGCGCCGTCTGTTTCAGCTCACGCAGTTTATCCCGAAGCTCAGCCGCGCGCTCAAAGTGCAGTTTCCCGGCCGCCTGCTTCATTTCCTGCTCCATACGCGCGATCAACTCGCCCAGGTCCTCCGTCCGATATATCTGCTGCTCCTCTGCCAGCGGCGCGCTGTAGTAGTCGCCCTCGCACACCGTACCGATCAATCCACGCACTGCTTTTTTCACACCGGCCGGAGTGATGCCGTGCTGCTTGTTATATTTAGCCTGCTTGCGACGCCGGCGTTGTGTTTCATCGATGGCCCGCTTCATTGAGTCGGTGATCTTGTCGGCATAGAGAATAACCCGACCCTTTATATGCCGCGCCGCGCGACCAATGGTCTGAATAAGAGAACGCTGCGAACGCAAAAAGCCCTCCTTGTCAGCGTCAAAGATGGCCACCAACGCCACCTCTGGCAGATCCAGCCCTTCGCGCAGCAGGTTGATCCCCACCAGGCAATCGAATTTGCCCAGGCGCAGATCGCGGATTATCCTGATCCTTTCCAGGGTCTCGACATCCGAATGAAGGTAGCGCACGCGCACCCCCTGCTCGTGCAAATAGTCAGCCAGATCCTCGGCCAAACGTTTGGTGAGGGTGGTCACCAGCGTCCGGTCCCCCGCCTGCGCCACCCGCTTTACCTCCCCGAGAAAATCTTCTACTTGGCCGTCAATCGGCCGCACCTCCACCCGTGGATCCATCAAACCAGTAGGCCGGATGACCTGTTCCGCCAACTTGTCAGCACACCGTTCGAGTTCATAATTACCCGGCGTGGCGGAAACGTATACCCGCGTCTTCATCCGCTGTTCGCTCTCCTCAAAATACAGGGGTCTATTGTCCAGGGCACTGGGTAGCCGGAAGCCGTGTTCTATCAAGCACCGCTTGCGCGAGCGATCTCCCTTATACATGCCGACCAGTTGGGGCACAGTCACGTGCGATTCATCTACGAAGACCAGTACATCGTCCGCCAGGTAGTCCAAAAGAGTGTAAGGCGGTTCTCCCGCGCGGCGTCTTTCAAAGTGGCGCGAGTAGTTCTCTATGCCCTGGCAATAACCCAGCTCCGCCAGCATTTCCAGGTCATAGTTGGTCCGCTGCTCCAGCCGCTGGGCCTCCAATAATTTATTTTCCTTTTTAAACTCAGCCAATCTGCTCTTCAACTCGCCGCGGATGGCGCCCAGAGCGGCACGCAGCTTGGCCCGCGGCATCACATAGTGCTGTGCCGGGTAGACGGCCATAAACCGATGCCGCTTGATCACCTCGCCATGCAAAGGGTCCATCTCAATGATCGCGGAGATCTTATCATCCTCCAGCAACACGCGCAGTGCTGTTCGCCCATAGCCGGGGAAGATGTCCACCACATCCCCGCGCACACGCACCGTACCGCGGTGAAAATCAACGTCGTTGCGCCGGTACTGCATCTCTACCAGCTTGCGCAAAAGCTGCTCGCGCTCGAACGTATCCCCCTGCCTGAGCGCCAGGTGCATGCCCTTATACTCCTGGGGAGAGCCGATACCGTATATACAGGAGACACTGGCCACCACCACCACGTCCCGTCTCTCTAAGAGCGAACGAGTAGTCGAAAGACGCAGCCGGTCCAACTCATCGTTGCGGGTAGCTTCTTTTTCTATATAGGTATCAGTGGTGGGGATATAGGCCTCCGGCTGATAATAATCATAATAGCTGACGAAGTATTCAACAGCGTTCTCGGGGAAGAATTCCAGAAATTCGCTGTAAAGCTGGCCGGCCAATGTCTTGTTATGCGAGATAATCAATGCGGGACGCTGCAGCGCGGCGATCAGACAGGCCATGGTGAAAGTTTTGCCCGAACCCGTCACCCCCAGAAGCACCTGTTCGCGACAGCCGGCTTTGACCAGCTTTTTTAACTTACGAATGGCAGCCGGTTGGTCGCCCTGGGGTTTGTAATCGGATTTGAGTTTGAATTTAGGCACTTTTTCTACCACATTTCATTTAATATTGGAGTATCCAAAGGGTCCCCCCTTAAGGGAGGAGGAAGAGCTGATTTAGACAGCTATGACAATTCATAATTCAGCATTCATAATTCAGAATTAGCTTGGATAGCTTCGTAGTTAATCCCCCCGTCTCTCCTCCAGGCCGATCATAACCTTCCTTATCTCCGCAATGTCCCGCGGCGGCGGCTGCAGCGAAACATACTCCCCCAGATAGGCCAGCGCTTTTTCCTCCTGTCCTTCCAAGGCGCCGTAACCGATGCCAATCCACCGAACTAAATCAGGGGCGGACCCCCATAACTCGCGCGCCGTCTCAAAAAAGACCAGCGCCTTTTTCGTCTGTCCACGCCGAAAAAAGTAACTGCCGCGTGTAATCAATAATTCACGGTCACGCGGGTTAACCCCCAACGCCTTGAAAAAATAGACGTTCGCCCAATCGATCTCATCGTCCTTGCTCACAGCTTGGGCGTCATAGCACAAAGCCAGGGAAGTGTAGGCGCGCACCGCCTGCGGCTCAAGCTCTGTAAGCCGCACAAAATAGCGTATCGCCTGCTCCAGCTCGCCGCGCGACATATGGTAGCGTCCCAGCCAATAGAGAGTAAGCGGGGTATCACCGGCCACGCGCACGGCCAGCGCCAGATAGTCTTCCTTGGTCCGCTCATCGGTCGCCAGTTCCACCATCGTCTGAGCGTAAGCGGCCACCAGATAGCGCGTGGGCCAATTAACCCAGCGGCTCTCGTCCATCAGGAAACGCGGCGGCATAACCGGCGGCATCATTCCCGGATCGCCGCGCACCAGCTCAAGAAACCCCCAGCGCCAACCTGCGATACCCATAGACACCAAATAAGAACACCTGGCCTCGTAAAACACCCAAGACGAAGCCGTCAACCGATCATTGTGAAAACGACGCCGAGGATCCTCCAAATAGCTATTATCCCACAGCCGGCGCATCTCGCCCCCGCCACCGTAAAAACCGGGCTGCACGTGGTAGAGATTTACCTCCCCAACCCCATGCCAGGCCTGCAGCGAGAAAACCGGCTGAGCAAAAAGCGAATCCTGCAAAAAAACGTCCGCACCATGCGGCAACGATGCCAATACCCCGCGCGCGTGGTCATAACCATAGCTGGCGCCGGAATAATCGGGAAAACCCCGCGCCCGGCCCATTCCCACCAGCAGGACCAATACCGCAACCGCCCAGAATCTGATCCACCAACGTCTGCCTCGCTGCCGCGTGTCGAAATGAACCCGACCGAGCAATAAACCACAACCGATCAGCAAACAGAAGCCGAGTGCAAAAGCCCCGCCTTCTTCCATGTATTGCCTGTCGCTGAAGTTATCAAAAAACGGCAGGGACAGAAACAGCACTGGCAGAATAAACGCAAAGCCGGCAAAGACTTGCTTGGATCGACGCAAACACAACAACCCCAGCAACCCCAGATAACCGGTGGGAAAGCAATACTCAGCTAATGCCCTGGCCGCCAACCCAGGATCGCTAAAATCAAGGTACCTTACCGGCCAGAGATAGGCCACCAGCGCCCGTAAACCGGCGGGACGCCCCCAGTTTAATAGTGGATCGGCAGCAGCGCGCAAGGGCAGATATAAAAACGGCGATAGTCCCAGCAACAAAACACAACAACCAATGATCCAGTATTTCACGTTTTTATGGCGAAACACAAAGGGCAGGATAAGCAACAAGAGAATAAAACCGCGCGGCGAAGCAGCCAAAGAGAGGACAGCCAGGTAGAGCCCCAGCTGTCCGCTTCCCCGCCGCGCTCCGCTGTACGCCAGGACCAAATAAGCCAAGATCAACAGTAACGCCGCTAATGCCCCGCCTCCCGGGGCCAGCGCCAGAACTCCCAAGCGCGGCTCGAACGCGCCGACGGCCACAACCAGCAACACCGGTAACAATGAATCACTGAGCCCCAGTCGACCGGCCAGAATTCGTATCAACGCCAGGCATAACAGCAAGACCAAGGGGAAAAGCAATAAATTCGTCAGGCCCAACTCCCCGCCCCAGGGGAATAGCAAGTTCACCACCCGTGAAAGAAGCAGAAAAACCGGCGAGCCCGGTGGCGTGGGAACCCCCAACAGAGAAGCGGCCAACGACACATCGCCGTCAAAAGCCACCGCCGCGGGTGGCGCCGCGCGATGCAGGTAGAAACCGAAAAGGGCAAGAAAGAACAACAGTGCCATCAGTTTCCTGGCAATAGATAGTCTCTTTTTCGGCATCAGCGGTGTTTACAACGGAACATTAAGGAATTGTGAAAACCGCACACATAATGCGGAACTCGTGGTCAGTGGTCGGTGAACAGCATACGAATACTACCCCCCAGCCCCTGCCCTCCGACCATACAGCAACACCTGGGCGGCTTGCAAGCCGCCCCTACAAATATTATCGTCCCTTTCACAGCTACGCTGTGAAACAACTAATCTTCTTATTTCGTTGCGCGCGAATACCACGAGCGTAAGCTCGTGAACGAGAAAACGTTTTCGTTTTCTCTGCCCTTAGGGCCAAGGAAGCGTTGTGGTCGTCTACCGGCGACCGTTCGGGACAAGAATACCGCGGGCGTTAGCCCGAGGATTCTTATTTCTGACAATATGGACAATAATAAGCATACTGTCGGCCAAGCTTAATCCCCTTGATCTTCGTCTTGCACTTCAAGCAGGCGGCACTACGCCGGCGATAGACATAGAGCGGAAAGGGAAAAGTCCAACTCATCTTCTGCTTTGGCGCCAGCTCTAATATGCCATAAGCCTCAACCGCCTCCGTGGTCAAATCGCGAATACAGTGAAAAAGGTCCTTCCTCTCGTCCAGGGAAGTCCTTTCTATCTTACGTCCGGGATCTATTCTGGCACGAAAAAGCGCCTCATCACAATAGAGACTCCCCAGACCAAAAACCAGTCCGCCGCTTAAAAGCCTCTCCTTTATCCTACCCTTTTGCTTGGCCAAGGCAAAACTAAAAGCCGGCCAACTGTAATCCCTCCCCAGCGGATCCAACCCGCCTGACCTGGAGACCGGCAGTTCTTCTATTTCCCGTTCTTTTATCAGTATCAGGTAACTGCTACCCCCCTGGCTGCGTAGTGCCAAAATAATATTACCAAAATCCAAACGCGCCGATAAAGAAGCGGGAGCTTTCTCGCCAAGGTAAAGAAGCATCTGCCCACCACTGGCCAAGTACAGGGCAAGGGCGTTTCCTCCCTCAAAACACATCACTATATATCGCGCAAACCTTTCCACCCGTTTCAAAGATTTGCCAGACAACTCATCCAGCAAATGTTTTCCGCTCGCGCCACGCAAAAGTATCTTGCTCGCCAAACGGATACCCTTGACGTTTCTACGACACAACTTGGCATTTAAGGTGCGCGCGATAGCTTCTATCTCAGGAAGTTCCATGATCTTTCCATTATAGCATGAAGACCGTATCTCGTAACTCGTATCTAGTAGCTCGTAAACGCCGTTCCCTACCGACTACATCCCCCCTACTACCTACTGACCACCAACCACTTACCCCTGCCTGCCCTACATAGCTTCAGCGAAGTAGGGACCACACTTTCATAATTCAGAACTCATAATTCATAATTATCTGCTCAATCCTTACCTGCCCCCCCCTGCTTCCTGCGCTCGATCTCCGCCAACGCCTTATAATATTCCGGCGCCTCATCACCAGCGGCCAGTAAGTGCCGGAAACAGCGCTCCGCTGCCGAGAGGTCTCCCATCTGTAAATATATATAGGCGAGCTTTTCCGTAGCATCCTGCTCCATCTCCGGGATACCGCTCAGGCGTCGAAAAACCTCCACCGCCTCAGGCAGCCGCGATTGACGCAGGTAAGCGTAAGCCAAGGCCGTAAGCACACTCGGCGCGCCCGGGTTACGGCGATCCAGTTCCTTGAGCTCCGCCAGAGCGACACGTACCGTTTCCATCCGTTCAGCGTAGAGCACCTCGTCCCTCCTCCTGGCCAAACTGCGCAGATCATCCAGCCGCTCACTGTTTTCCAAGTGGAAATCGAATATCCCCGCCGCCAATTCCGGAGCGCTACCGCCCGAGAAATAGCCCAACGAAAGCAGCTTCTGTTTTTCCTCCGTCTTCAGTTTGCCGGTGACAATGACAGCTCCCGGCGCCGCGTAGAACTTACGAATGGCCCCGCTCATCTCGGCAACCAGTTCCTGCTTTTCCATTGCCAGATCCCGTGTCTCCCCGGGATCATAATACAGATCATAGAGCTCGGGACGCTTTTTGAGGATCAGCTTGTAACGTCCGCTGTTCAACGAGAAGATAATCGGCCAACGAAACTCAATATAGGGAGCAACCGCCTCAGCGTAAGCAGGACGGCTCCCGCCCGCTTGCCGCGTTAACAACGGCAGTAACGACTCGCCGTCCAGCGTTGCCCATGGTTCCAGCCCCGCGTAATCCAACAAACTAGGCGCGATGTCGATCAGCCGCACCAGCGGCTTGATCCTACGCCCAGCATGCGCCCCATCCGGGAAGCGTATGATCAGCGGTACGCGCAGCGTCGTATCATACTGGTTAAAGGCATGCGTGTCCTCATTATGCTCAGCCAATCCTTCACCGTGGTCGCCGGTCACCAGCAGCAGCGTATTATCCAGCAAGTCACGTTCACGCAGGAACGTCAGTAAACGACCGATATTCAAGTCTACGTTGGCTATTTCCCCGTCATAGGCCGAATTGAATCTACCATCGTATATAGCAGGCGGCTGGTAAGGATAATGGGGATCAAAGTAATGCAGCAAAAGAAAGAATGGCTCGCGCGATTCAGCCAGCCAACGCAAAGCGCCGGCGGTAGTCTCGGCGGCCTGCCGTTCTGAGCCAGCGGTGGCATCCAAGCCAACCAGATTTTTTCGACCCGCCGCAAACTGCTCGTCGTACAGATCAAAACCTCGCGATAAACCGAAAGATGAATGCAAAACATAAGCCGAGACGAAAGCGGCTGTACGGTAACCCGCCCGGCTGAAGGCCTCGCTGAGCAGCGGTATACCGTCCCCCACCCGGTAGTAGTTATTATAGCGCACCCCGTGATGATAAGGATGGAGCCCGCTAAGGATGCTGGTCACCGCGGGCAGAGTAGCGGGAGCCGGGCTGGCCACCCGCTCGAAAAGAACGCCTTGCCGGGCAAGCGAGTCCAGGATCGGGCTGGTGTCCTGATCATACCCATAACACGAGAGATGATCAGCGCGGGTCGTATCCATCACCACCAGGATAACGTTAGGCTTGCTCCTTTTACCGCAAGCGGTCAATACCAGCGTCAAACCTATGATCGATACTAAGAGTTTTTTATCCACAGATCACTTTCTTCGCAGATTACGCGGATGCACTTCGTTCCACAGATTTGTGGCTTCTCACTGCAATATTAGGTGGCGAGAAGCCACGAGAACACTTCTAGTGTTCGTACCGCGGATTGCCAATCGGACTGATTTATATAATCAGCGAACATTTTGCTAACAACCAACAACAAACAACTACTTCCTATTCGCAAATCACTTCGACATTTGACCTTCAACAGCTTGCCCTGAGCAAATAAAATGAGTCGAAGGGTTCGACGGTTGATCCACCGACCACTGTCCCCCGCCCACTGACCACCGTTTTCATAATTCAGAACTCACTGACCCAGCTTCTCAAAAAACATCCGACCCTTCATGCCAAGGTGATTTTCCGGATCCAGACGTCGTCCCTGGCGATAATATTCACGAGCTTGCTCAAAATCCTTTTCAGCCAGATATCCGTTCGCCAATAAATAAAAGATATCGGCATCGACGTTGCCCCGTTCCTCATATTTCAGCAATGCCTCTTTCAATAACTCGATCGCCTGCCGCATGCGCCCCTGCGCACCGAAATATATCGCCACCTCCTTCAGTTTGGCCGGTTCCCGGCCACTGACCTCTATCAGACGCAGCATCGCTTCTACCGCCTCCTGCTTGCGACCCAAACGCCGATAACCCTCGGCAAGCGCGTCCATGGCCATCGTACTCTCGCCGTATTCGGCTACGATAGCTTCCAGGTTCTTCACCTCTTCACGCACCTCCTTTTCACGTTCGGCTATCATGATTCTTCCCCGCGCCTGGATCACCGCCTGGATCACATTTTTGACCGCCAAATAGTCCAGAGTAAAATCCGCCTCATCTACCTGGTCGAGTTCCCTGGCCCCACTGGACATCAAATAGCCGAGTGAGCGGAGCTTGCGCAGTGATTGCTCGTCAGGCTTGGCTGAGCGTTGGGGCGCCGCCGGACGCTTTAAATGCGCCAACAGCTTGCCGCGTAGGCGCCGAGACTTTTCCTGATTATCAGCAAGTATGTTACGGGTTTCGCCCGGATCATAGTAAAGATCGTACATCTCCGGGGCCTTATGGATAATATACTTGTAACGCCCGTCATTATACGAATAAAGTCCCGGCCAGCCAAACTCATAAAAGCCGGACAACGAACCGGCATAACAGTCCAGTTTCAGATCCGTTTCTTTTCCCTTGATCAGCGGCATCAGAGAACGCCCGTCTAAATCGCCGGGCGATGGCAAATCAAGATAGTCAAGAACCGTTGGCATTATGTCCATCAGCCGCACCAGTCCGCCGATCCGTACCCCGCGGCTCTGGCCGGGCAAATGTATGATCAAGGGCACATGCAAGGTAGTGTCATAAATGTAAAAGGAATGCGTCAACTCACCATGTTGATTCAGTCCCTCTCCGTGGTCCGCGCTGACCACGATCAAGGTACGCTGATAAACACCCAACTGCTTGAGCTTATCCAGAAGCCGACCAATACTGTTATCGACATAGGCGATCTCGCCAAAGTAAAGCGGGGTACCCATCATGCCGAACATCTTGTTATAAGGCGCCGGCGGGTCATACTTAAAATGAGGATCAAAGTAATGCAGCCAAACAAAGAACGGCTCCTTCCCGTGCGCTGTCAGCCAGCGCTCAGCATCGCGCGTGGTTTCCTCCGCGCGCCGCTCCGACGCCGGCTGTTTTACCATGGCCAGGGCATCTGAACGGGAGATCGTATACTCATCGCTGTACAGCTCAAACCCCTGGTCAAGGTTGTAAATCGAATCTAAGACGAAAGCGCTAATAAAAGCCGCGGTCCGATAGCCGGCTCGGCGCATCACTTCGGCCCAGCACTCCGTCTCTTCGGACAGAACAAAGTAACCGTTGTATCTGGCGCCGTGTGAACGTGGGTAAAGACCGGTAAGTATGGAAGCATGTCCCGGCAGCGTCATCGGCACCGGGCTCAAACAATACTCAAAGAGGATACTCTGATCGGCCAGCCTGTCGAGTATCGGTGAAGTAACGAGCGGTCCCTGGCGATAGCAGGAAAGGGCATCCGCACGAGTGGTATCCAGAGTGATCAACAGCACATTAACCGGCGGCGTCAATACTCGCTGAAGCCAGATCCCTCCCGCCGCGGCTACGGTCAGTAGTGCCGCCGTCACAGCCATCCGGAAACGCCTCCCCCTGGCACGGGAATTATGCCCCGCTCTCCTCTTTTTTCTCCAAAATATTTTCATTGGAATATTATTACCGGGTGCGGAAAATAAGTCAAGTTACTACCGACGAATGCAGAAAATGAATCAAGTTTATCGCGTGCTTTACTCATCGCCTGCACCCGGTAACACGGTGCATACAAGCGAAACTAACCGAATTATGAATCACGCCGATTGCTTGAAAACTTGACATATTTAACGCCCCCCGTAGTATACCATTTATACCGTGATTCGATACTCGGGACTGGTTTCGTATCTAGTAGCTCGTAGCTCGGCAGCTCGCCCTGAGCATCGTCGAAGGGCTGGTAACCAGATACCAAATACCCATGTCCGCCATAGTCTAGACGAAGGCGGAAACGACTAACGACCAATTTGTATCCCGTGTGCCGTGTACTTGGAACCTGAAACTTGGAACTTTCAACTTTCTAAACCTTTGACGATACATGACTTGATCTGCAGTCATCCCTCACCCCAGAGGTGTAACACAAGGTGGCACGTAGTCTCACCTCTGGGGTGGATGTCAGCATAAACAAAAAAAGACCCGCCAAAAAGGCGGGCCTTTTTTGAAACCAACAAACATATCCTCAATAGAACTTGAACTCATCTATCAGGAAGTCATACGGTCCAGTACCAGGACCTACCCTTACTATTGTTGTCTTAAGATTAGTCGTCCCCGGGGTGTAGCGATTGAAAGGAGGCCCCGTAATCGGCAGACCCGTCGGCCATCCCGAGTCCATAAATACAAACGGAACTTCATGCAGGTTCCAGGAGCCCACCGTTGTTGAAATATACTGATAAGAATCCAGGTTGCCATCCCAATCATCATCGTACTGTATATCGTCAAAAAACGGCTTATCGATCGTCAACGTTACGTCACCATTCCCTGATAGCTTTTTGCCATAAAACTCAAGCCCGGTATAAGCAGAGATGTCCACCAGGGACCAGTCGCCACACGGAGACAGCTCAAATGCTCCCCAGCCGCCCCAGGTGTAACCGGCCATCTTACCGGTCAAGCGCAACGATCCAGTTCCTGCGTAAAAATCCGATGAGTAATTATAGGCCATCCCCGTGGAGGAATCGCTGATGCAACTGGTACAGCCTGGCGACCACCACATAAAACCGTTGCCGCTAAACTCTAACACACCGGGAGCACTAGTGTGGGTCATATTAGGATAAACGGCCGGCTCACAACGCGACTCGCTGGATCCGCTCCCACCAGGTAAATCACCGGTAACCTCTCCCCTATCCAACCAGGCGTCAGGTACCTCCACGGTATTAGTCGGGGTTTCGGTAGGCGGCACGGTGTTAGAGGGAGTCAGAGTATCTGTGGGTGGCACGGTATTAGTAGGCGTATCTACAAGAGTTGGCGTATATACAAGAGTTGGCGTATCTACAGGAGTTGGCGTATCTACACCTCCCCCCTTAGTTACCGGGTCAAGGGGATGAGTATGCTCCCGCTTTAAGCAAGAGCAGTATAACAACAGAGATAACATTAGCAAACAAATTACCGCTGGTTTTTTATACATAAGGCACGCCTCCCCCTCTTTGTTTCGTTATCTTTCTTTATATGAGACGATAATCAAACCCAAATAGTTTATCTCGAGGATGATTTTTTCAGCCAAATCATCCCCCCCACTCTCACCGCTAAAGATACCACAATCAGCCACTTTGTCAAGCCCCGGAAACAGAAAAATCTAGAAATCCAGGCTAAATCCCATCCGTACCCGCTCCCCACCATCGCGGGGGGATCTATAAGCATACTCAAAATGCGGCTCTAAATACTGTAGTTTAGCGTTCCCGCTGGCCAGACGCCGGTCGTTAAGGTTGTCCAAAATCGCGTCCAGCCCGCCATAAAGATGCATCAGGGGCAGCACATAAGTGATAAGGAAATCGTAGCGGTGCTCGTAAACCCCTGCCTCCGCCCAAAGTTCGTTCACTTCCTGCTCAGTAAGCTCTAAGTCCTCGGCGTCATCCTGGTAAGCTTTATAGTTCTCATTAAAACCGCTATGCGCTGAAAACAGGGCGAAAATAGTAGCCAACTCAGCCACCGCGCAAAAGGCGCCCTTTAGATAGCGGCGGTTATAAAACTGACCCGCGCCAAACCCGAGGAAACCGATGCCGGCGGTAACACCGACACTGCGCGGCTTCTCCACCGGCTGAACCATCGCGTCACTGATCGAGTCAAATACCCCGTAAAAATACCAACCGAGCGTGGTCAGCCTACCTATCTTCCACCACATCAAGTACATATCCTGCTGGTCGTAAAGCTCAATCGCCTCCTTTTTCGCGTCCTTGATATCTTCGTCGGTAGTATCAGGCTTCCGTATCGTCATTTTATCGTCCTCAAACAGGTCCTTCCCAACCTCCCCGTACTCCTCATAAAGGCTGTTGCTTTTCGTGAGCGCAAAGACACTGATTCCCAAGTTCATCACGAAACCGACCGGCACAATAATTCCCTTGACCATCCGGCCGTTATAGAACTGCCCCAGCCCAGGCACCAGGCCGCGCACGAAAGCGCCCCCCACCGAGCGTTTCTCAAAGGTAATCACCGGCTCTTCCGGCGGCGCTTCTTCCCCCTCGACAGGCGCCTCTTCCTCAGGAATAGCAGCTATCTCGGGCGCCGCGGCTACTTCACCGGTATTCACTTGGCCGTGCAACTTGTCCTTATATTGCGCATACGGGACTCCATCGTCCCAAGTGTTGCCCGTAGCCTCGACCGCGATCGTATGACCGTTGACGATATGATACTGGTTGCCCTTGATGCTGCAGCCGGTAATATTTATTGACGCGAACTGGGCCGCGTATACACCGTATGTGTTCTTCTGGATAACGCAGGCCTGAATATTCAAACCGGCCGTACTGCCCTGCGCCACCACACCAGCGGCATTCTGCATTATGTAACTACTCTGGATATTGGGTGCGCCGCCCTCTCCAGCGAAGACACCGTACTGGTTACCGTAAATATAACTGCCGGTAATGGTCGGAGAGGAAGACAGGCAGTAGACGCCTACCCCCGCGCCGGTCACATAACAACCACTGAGCAGACAGTTGGCCGGAGCGCCGTAAAAATATATAGCTCCCCAGGCCTGTCCCTGGGTGGCAGGCATAAAATAAATAGGGGCTGATTGCAGGTTGCCATTGGCTACCAGCGTACCCTGAACGTACAAGTTGGCGCCCGGCTCAAACTTCACCTGTGTCCCCCCCTGAACGCTCACAGTAACCCCTTGCATGATCTGGGCATTACCCTTGACCAAAATCTCCCCACTCCAGACACCTGAAGTAGATACCTGCCCCTCTACTATCACGGGACCGGCTTGGACAAGGCCAACAAATGCTACCGTCAACCCAACCCACAATATACAGATCTTTTGGATGTATTTACCCATAGCCACTATATATTGTAACATGTGACCTGATAAATGTCAATATCTTCTCATATCGCGCTGGATTGCGCTATTGAAGGTTGGAAAGGTTAAGCGATTCCGAATTACGAAAATGGCAGTCAGGGGGGGCGGGGATCAGTGGTAGAATACCTCGAGCTACGAACTACGAGCTACGATCAGTTGGTATCCCCAAACTCCCGCTTCATTTCCAGGTATTTATTGAATTTCTCTAGATTATCCTCGCTGGTAACGATCAACTCGTCCCCCTCCACCCGCAGGACATTTGCTTTAATCAGGCGTTTAACAATATCTCCGGTCAATTGCTCGTCAATACCCGCCTGATTGGCCAGTTCCTTAGCGGTAAGCGGGAAATCCATCTTGATCCCCTTATCCGTCTTCTGACCATGCTTGCTTATCAGGATAAATAACTGGTTGGCAATGCGGATATTATTGTCCTTGATCAGCAGGTTCTCTATCTGCTTATCCGCCTCACGTAAACGGGCGGAAAAGTTTTTAAGGATCTTTTTAACGATTTTTGGATTACTTTGGATATGGATCTCAAAGAGTTCCTCATCCAGCTCTATGGCCTTCGTCTTACCAATAGCCACCGCTGACGCCGAACGCTTTTCCTTATCAATAATAGACATCTCTCCAAAAAAATCGCCAGCCTCCAAAATCACCAAAGTCTTTTCTATCTCGCCCGCTTTCTTGGTTATCTTGACCCTACCGGACTGGATGATGAACATCGTTTTGCCCGAATCGCCTTCCTGGCACATGACGTCACCATCCTCGTAATCCTTGCCATATTTTTCCAGTATCTCTTGCTCTGTAACCATCTTCGCCTCCCTGAGTAGAAGTTCAACTGTAGTATAACAACCAGTATGAAATATGTCAATTTAATTGGTGTGCTCGCTCGTAGTTCGCAGCCCTGTACCATTCGCGCTAGCACGCTCAGGTGCAGGGTCCTGAGCGAACAACGTAAGTCGAAGGACTCGTAGCTCGGGGCCCGGAACTCGATGCCTCAGACCGTATCTAGTATCTTGTTGGTCGTTAGTATTTGGTCATTGGTATTTAGTCGCTGACTAAGTACCAACAACTAACAACCAATAACCAGCAACTAGTTAGTGACTCGCAATTCAGCATTCATAACTCAGAATTCAGAACTACCTACCGCTTACTACCTTCAAACGCCTTCGCCAGAAACCTGCCCGTATACGACTTCTTTACTTTAGCCACTTCTTCCGGGGTGCCACACGCTACTATCTCGCCGCCTTTATCGCCCCCTTCCGGGCCAAGATCGATCACGTAATCGGCAAAACTAATAACGTCCAGGTTATGTTCGATAACAACCACGCTGTTGCCGGTTTCAGTCAAACGGTCCAGCACCCTGAGCAACTGGCGTACATCGTGGAAATGCAAACCGGTAGTCGGCTCGTCCAATATATAAATAGTGTCCCCACTGGAGAGCCGTGATAGCTCGGTAGAGAGCTTCACCCGCTGCGCCTCGCCGCCGGAAAGCGTAGTAGCCGGTTGGCCTACCTTGATGTATCCCAGGCCCACTTCCACTACCGTGGAAAGAATCCGGGCCAGGCTGGGTATGTTCTTGAAAAAGGTATACGCCTCCTCCGCGGTCATTTCCAGAACCTCATAGATATTCACCCCTTTATAGGTCACTTCCAACGTCTCGCGGTTATAGCGTTTTCCTTTACACACCTCACAGGGAATATAAATGTCCGGCAGGAAATGCATCTCTACCTTAATAATACCATCGCCACGGCAAGCCTCACAACGTCCTCCCTTGACGTTAAAGCTGAAACGCCCCGGCCGGTAACCGCGACGCTGGGATATTTTCGTCTTAGAAAAAAGATCGCGGATATGGTCAAAAGCTCCGGTGTAAGTGCCGGGATTAGAGCGCGGCGTGCGCCCAATCGGCGCCTGGTCTATCTCTACCACCTTGTTAATACCGTCCAGACCTTGCAAATCCGTATAGCCCGGCGGCTTTAAACGCCCCCGGAACAGACAGTGCCGGAGAGCCGGAAAGAGCGTTTCTACCATTAGACTGCTTTTTCCCGAACCGGAAACCCCGGTAATACAGCAGAAAACGGAACGAGGAAGTTCCACGTCTAACTGCTTGAGGTTATTGGTGCTGACGCCGCTCAAACGAATAAAGTCCCGTGACGCGCGACGGCGGTGGGGCGGAACTATCCGTTTACGCCCAGACAAATAGTCCCCGGTAAGTGAACGCCGGCAGGATTTGATCCTGGCCGGCGCGCCAGCCACTACCAGTTCTCCGCCCTGGCGGCCGGCGCCGGGGCCAAGGTCTATAACATGGTCCGCCTGCAGGATGGCCTCACGATCGTGTTCCACCACCAAAACGGTATTGCCCAGGTCACGCAGTCCGGCCAGCAGGTTCAGCAGGCGCTGGTTGTCCCGCTGGTGCAGACCGACACTGGGTTCGTCAAGAATATAAAGTATCCCTACCAAACGCGATCCGATCTGCGTTGCCAAATTGATGCGCTGTGCTTCTCCACCAGACAGCGTACCTGTAGGCCGTGTCAACGAAAGATAACCCAAACCCAGGTCACAAATAAAGCCGAGGCGTTTATTGATCTCCTTGACCAGCCGTCCGGCAATCAGTTGCTGTTTGCCCGCCAAGCGACAAGCGGCCAACCATTTGCGCAACCCCTCTACCGAATAGGAACAAATCTCGTGGATGCTCTTCCCCTGAAAACGGGCCGCGCGAGCCGCACCACGCAAGCGGCTGCCATCACAGTGTGGGCAGGGCGTCTCACGCATCAGTTGAGATATCTTCAGACGAGTGTAATCGGAATCGGTATCACGGTAGCGCCGCTCCAAATTAGGAATGATCCCCTCGTAAGTACGCTGCCAGCGAAAGTCACTATGGTTTCCCTGAAAGCGGAACTCCACCTCCTGCTCCCCGCTGCCATAAAGTATTAGACGTTTGTGTTCCTTGGGCAAACGGCGAAAAGGCACCTCCATACTGAAACCGAACTGCCGAGAAAGCTGGCGTAACATCTGGGCGTAGAGACGAGCTGAAGACCAATTGTAACTCTGGACGGCCCCGCCAGCCAGCGAGCGGTCCTCTTCCACCACCAGCAGAGGATCGACAGCCATAATCTTGCCCAGTCCCATACATTCCTGGCAAGCGCCGTAAGGACTATTGAATGAAAAAAGGCGTGGTGACAACTCTCCCAGACCCATGCCGCAATCCGGGCAGGACAACTTCTCGCTAAAGAGGTGCTCGCTGCCTTCTATGCCTACTGACATTACGCCCTCGCCCATAGCCAGCGCCTGCTCTACGGAATCGGACAACCTTTCCCGCGAACCGTCCTTGAGACGCAAACGATCCACCACCAACTGTACGTCGTGCCGTTTGGTCTTCTCCAATTTCATCCCGGGTGTAAGCTCATTGAGTTTGCCGTCGATCACCGCGCGCAGATAGCCTGACTGCCGAGCCTTCTCCAGTACATCCTGATGCTCCCCTTTCTGACCCTTGATCAACGGCGATTTTATCTCTACCAACTTGCCCCGACCCAACTCAGCCACGCGGCTAATGATCTCGGCCGCGCTCTGCGGCACGATGCGCCGGCCGCACTCCGGACAGTGCGGCACCGAAGCGCGCGCATAGAGTACACGCAGATAGTCATAGATCTCGGTAACCGTGCCTACCGTAGAACGCGGGTTCTTGCTACCGGTCTTTTGTTCTATGGCAATGGCCGGCGAGAGCCCCTCGATATGGTCCACGTCGGCTTTCTCCACATTACCCAGGAATTGCCGCGCGTAAGCCGACAAAGACTCGATATAACGGCGGCGGCCTTCCGCGTAGAGGATATCAAAAGCCAAAGAGGATTTTCCCGACCCGGAGATGCCGGTGACCACTACCAGCTTATTACGCGGTATGCGGACGTCTATGTTCTTGAGATTATGCTCGCGCGCGCCTTTGATTATTATCGAATTTTTATCCACAGATTTTCCTTAGGTAATGTCAAACAATGTAATCCCCTTAAAAACTTTTTTCACCACGACGACACGACGTTCTTTTTTCGAAAACCAAAGCCACCTGTCCTTCTGCCGTCTTATGTCGTTAGCCAAAGCGGTTTCTCTCAAGCCGTTCCTTCGTGAACTTTGTGACTTTGTGGTTAAAAGATTAGCCGTTATTTCAAAAGTCAAATTGCACAGATCTTTCCCGGGGTCCAACTTGACACTCACAATTCATAACTCAGCATTCAGAATTCATAATTCGAAAGCGCCTACCTAGTCATCTGCGTTTCAAGCTCACGCAGTGCTTCCTCGCCCTGCAGTTTGCGGTACCTCTCCCATTCCGTTTTTTTGTAGCCAAAGGTATACTTGGGCAGGGCCTTCATATTAAGTTTAAACGAGAAACGCAACTCCCGTTTCCTGCCGGGTATCAGCGTCGTATTCATCGGCTGAACGTCCAGCCGCATCGATGCTTCCCAACAGTGCAGGTCACGGTATACCTCGTAACTCTGTCCCTTGAATGTTCCCTTGCGCAGATCGTATTGCTCTATTAACCCCAGCCGGTAGACATTGAAAATGATGAACTTAAGCCCCATATCCATACGCAATAACCGCCCCCCGGCAGGGTTGCGTCCGGTGGTAGTCACGCGACCGTCATCATACTCAACCTTGACTGTATAACGCCAGATCTCCCGCCCATATATATCGACCTTTCCGGTTACACTGCGCCAATCCTTAGCCGCTATGCTGTATTGGCTCCCCAAGCTATAGCGGTACCGCTTGCCGGGCTGGATGGTCAGCTTGTCTTCCAGGTAGCCGAAGTTTTCTTTGTAGTTTTCGCGCTTGAGCAAAAAGTTATAGTTGGTCCAAATTTTATATTTTACCAACTGTTTCCAGTAAAAAGCGATGTTGCTGTCCAACAGGCTGATCGTCTCCCGCCCGCCGTGGAAACCGCGTAATAGCTCCTTGCCCCAAGAATAGCCAACTCCAGTTTCCACGGAACGACCGATATTGTTCTTGATGCGCGGCGTTGTCCGGAAGTAATGCTGGAATTCCCGGCCTGTTTCGCCCGGAAACCGCTCCTGCCAGGTGTAATTCCAGTTAGTAGCGTCACTAAGAGTCAACCAACGGTAAGGCCGGTAAGAAAATGATATGCCGCTGGCGCCGCTGGCCTTATCGCGGTAGCGCATATCGGCCAGTGTCCAACGGTGCTCAAAGGTGCTGCTCGCCGAAAGCAGAAAAGGCAGAAAGGTTAACATCTTGTTCGGGATCAGGGTAACGCCCACCTGAGGATTGAGAACGCTTTGCTTCTCGAACTCACCTTTTAACTGGTTATAATAGTCCTGTCTTTCCTCCAGCAGGCGGATAGAACCAAAGGGGAATTTTTTCGCCAGACTAAGGCTGGCGCGCCGTTGACTGTCAAACTGCCCGCCGCGGTCGGCAACGGCATAATGATGGCGAAAGGGCTCATCGCTGGTCAGATTAAGACTGGCCCTGGTCTCCAAATCCCACAACCTTCTCACCTGCCCATCGTGCTTCCAGCGCGAAGCCCAACGGGCGCGCCGGGAGCCGCGGCTCTCGTCCACACGATAGAAGTAGAGGTCCCCGTTATGTCCGGGCACATTGTAAAGATGATAGACCCCATGGCCAAACCCCTGCTTCTTAAAGTAGTCAAAATAAGTGGAACCATACTGTCGAGGATTAAAGAAGTAATTAAACTGCGTCTTAACGTATGTACCCAAATAATCAGTGTGGCCGATGTCTATTAAGAAGGGAATGCGCCGGTCACGTAACGAACGGTAAAAATAAGGCAGATAGAAGATCGGCACCCCGTCGGCATAGAAGGTAACGCTACGCGCGGTAAGTTTCCGGTCCATCACCAGACGGATCTTACGCGCGCGAAAACTGTAATGCGGGCGGTCTAAGTCACAAGTGGTACAGCTGGCGCGGTACATAACTATCTCGTCCGGCTTGACTTTCTTGACCACGGGACACTTTATCCGCCAAGGAGGCGAATATATCTCGGCCAAGCGCAGCTCCCCCAACTGATTCTGCACGTCATAGAAAAGGTACTCCCCTCTGAGTTCCGTGCCAAGTTGCCGGACCACAACTTCACCACGCGCGGTAAGCTGGCTCCGCAAAATATCATAATCTATTTCCTGGGCGGCAATGCTTACCTCGCCCTGGCGCAACCGCACATCGCCGCGCAAGTTGACCTTTCCCTCGGCCCGGCGGTATTCCAGGTAATCGGCATGCTCAAGGCTGATCGGGTCTGCCTGAGCCATAGCCAGCGAGGGACATAACAAAAACGTGATGCCAGCCAAGACCATAGTCCACCGCTTCTTCGTAGCTCGTAGCTCGTAGCTGGTAGCTGGTTCAGCTGAATCCGTAAGCCAAACTAGATACCCCCTACGGGGACAAACCGACATTAAATATGCTAGCGGCCAAATACTAGATACCAGATACCTAATCATCGCTTACTCCTCCTCACCAATCCCCTATGCTCGACAGCAAGCAGATAATAAAAAAACAGCCCCGCCACGCCCAGCACAATGTTCGGCAACCAGACGGCCAACGGCGGAGACAACATGCCGCGTCCGCCCAGATTCTCTCCAAGAATTAGCAGGATATTGTAGAGGAGGACAAGCAGGCAGCTCAAACCAAAGCCGACCACCCCTCCCCGCCGAGTCTTCACACCCAGCGGAATACCGATCATCATACAAGCCAGACAAGCAAAGGGAATCGAGATTCGTTTGTGCCATTCCACTAAATAGTAATCCAAGCTAGGGTCATGCTTCACACGCCGCTCACTGATATCTGACCAAAGCTCAACCAAATCCATCTCACGCGGACCTTTTTCCTCCCCCCAGAGAAACATTTCCCGCTCCTCCTCGGGAGCCAAATCTAACAGCATCTTCTCAAAATCACCGTACATATACTTATGGACCCCCTCCGTCCCAACAGTACTTATCACACCGTCTTCCAGCTCCAGACAAGCGCGATAGTCCCCCGAACCCTTGGCCATATCACTTATTAGCCTGCCCCGCGGCGCTACGATCGTACGCGTCGGATCACCACCTACTCGACGCAAGTAAACGAGAACATCGGTCAGGACCGGCCCCCGTTTTCCGCCCACATAGATCACACGATTCTTAAAGGAAGAAACAAAAGTCCTTTCCTGTAAGGCGACCGAAAGACGCTCCTCAATGATCTTACGATATTGCAAAACATAGGAGTGGTTCCCCCAGGGTAGCGTTTGATCCATAAAGACAACCATCAGCATGCTAGCCAACAAACCAAGCAACAATACCGGCCGGCTCAACTGCAGCAAGCTTATACCACTCGCGCGTATCGCCACGATCTCGTTCTCCGCGCTCAACCTGGCAAAAACAACCAGCACCGCGACCAACACCCCCATCGGTATGGTGATGGCAAGAATGGCCGGCTGAATATAAACAAAGAGCTTTAATGTCTGGGCAAGTGGAACACCTTCTCCCACCTTCAGACTCAACAGATCATATACCTTATCGATCAAGAAGAGAAAAGTGAAGACAGACACCCCCAGGACGAAGGGGGGAAGAAGTTCACGAAAAATATAGTTTGTAAATACGCGCATGGCTCTGCTTGCCAATTGATAAGGGTAAACTAGTCCATTGTAGCACCAGGCAAGCTATCGGCGCAAGGAGGAAGAACAGCAGTAGGTAGTATATAGGGAAACAGATAAGTAATTCTGAATTATGAATTATGAGTTATGAATTCTCAATAGGTATGCAGTAGGATGCCCCGAGCTACTAGCTACGAACTACGAGCTACGAATCCCAAACAGTCTACAACAACAACAGCAACGCCGCCGCCGCGCCGCCGCTGATAATGACAACACCGATCTTCCAACCCTGCCGTTTTCCACCAACCTCCGCGTCCGCAAACAACGCTCTTCCTGCAGTAGGCACAGAATACTCCCAATCGTCGATCTTCATGTCCAGCTTCTTTTCCGCATCGCTCTCACGCATGGAGGTGATCGCCGCGGCCTCCGCCTCGCTCTGGCCAAAGAGCGGCAAATAATGCAGCCTGCCCAGTTTAGGATCATCATTGACGTCGTGGATAACCTTAGCTATCTCATACTCATCTTTACTGCCCCACCAATTGCCGGAAAGGTCAACGTCGCGCTGGGTCATATTGACCACACTCATTTGATTGTTGTGAATACGGTTTGATCTTACTTCCAACGATTTAAATTCGCGCAATACTATGCCATAACCGTTGCCGCGCAATTCGCTGTTAGTCAAGGAAAGGGAGGCTTTCTTGTGGCTCAAGTAGATGCCGCTACGATTGCCGATAAATCTGGTCTTGCTCACGCTCGGTTTGGAAGATCCATATATCATCAGCGCAAACTGGCATTTGGTCAGACCGCAGGAAACAAGATAAGGGGAAGCATTGTCACAGTAGATACTGCCATAAGCAACCCAGCAAAACTCCATACTGCTCTGGTCATTGCCCCCCCAAAAACAAATACCACCCCAACTCGCTCCTTTTTTGGCAGGAGTAAAATATATCGGCTGGGTGGCAGTACCTCGTGCCGTCAACGTACCTCGAACGATAATGTCAGTATTAAGAGTGGAATGCGGACTCTTCTTGCCCCCCGCAGTGGACCAAACATAAACGACCGTCCCCGGTTCAATGGTCAGCGTAACGCCCTTCTCGACCACTAAATCACCCTGCACAAGGTAAGGCCCAGCTTCCTTCGTCCAGATAGCATCCTCACTCAGCGATCCACTGACCTTAACCACCGCTCCTGCCGGTGCTGCGAGAAACAGGAAGATAAGGGCAAAAATAAAACATCGCTTCTTGTCTCCAATATTCATGCTTTTTCTCTCTCGCTCCTCCCCCAGACACCCACCAGCGGATAATTATAACATATAACCGTTAATAAAAAAACGGATACATGATCATTCTTCCGCTTCATCGAACAGGGCATCCAAAATAGCACTGATAACCGGCGCTCCGGCCGTGCCGCCCCGCACCCGCAAACTATCGCCGCTGGCAACCGTCTCACCCAGTCCCCGCTTGTCTTTTTTCTTCTTCACACTCTTGTTCGTCGTTTTCTTCTCCCGGGACTTCTTCTTTGCAGCAAGCTTGGCCAACTCTTTTTCCTTAGCCTCCTGCTCGCGCTGCTTGCGGACAAAAACCTTTCTGTCCTGCTTAAGCATGGGCAAATCCTTTTCCCGCTGGGAGTAAACGTCCTCACCGGCGCTTTCTATAACGTATTCCTCCGGCAGCCGGCCCTCCACGTCGCTGAGTGCAACAAGCTCAGGCATGCTCTCCACAGCCAATGCCCCTGCCAACGCAGGCAGCTTACCATCCAGTTCTTCTGCTTCATCGGGCAAGTTGGGCAAGTTAGCATATAGTTCATCATCCAATCCCGGGTCTTCCAGCGCGACTTCACCTATCGCCTCTTCCATATCAGGCAGGTCCGCCAAAGCCTCTATACCACTCACATCCATCTCATCCATCTCGCCCATGCCGCCGGCTTCAAAATCGTCCAGAGCCGATAATCCCGCAGCTCCTTCGTCCGCCAACGAGAACACTCTCGCCATCTCCTCGTCCTCACCCAGCGAGGGTAATTCCGGAGCACTTTCATCGCTTAAATCAGGCAGTTCCCAATCGCCTACTCCCCCCCCCACATCGGACAACTCACCCAGACCACCGGTCATCTCTGGCATCTCACTCATGTCGCCGCCCGGTGAAGACCATTCAGAAAAATCTCCGCCGCCGGTAGTCCCGCTCAAAGGAGGCAAATCAGCAAATTCTTCATCGATTCCGCCTTCCCCCAGAGAAGGCAAGTCAGCAAATCCTCCCCCACCCGCCGCCGCGGTCGGAGCAGATATATCCCAATCGCCGCCACCCTCTCCGTAATCGGGTAATTCACCCATATCAAACAGATCACCCATGCCGCCACCCGCCATCTCTTCCGGCATCTCATCCATCCCTACATCGAAAGAGGGAAAACCGTCCGTTGATTCTCCCGGCAGACTAGGTAACCCACCCTCGGCCATTTCATCCGGTAAATCCGGCAAACCGCCACCGGTCGGATCACCGGACAAAGCAGGCAGCCCCCCCCCCGCCATATCTCCAGGCATAGTCGGCAAGCCGCCGCCAGCCATAGGAACATCGGGCAAACCACTCGCGCCTGCGGCTCCAGGCATAGCCGGCAAGCCACCGCCAGCCATGGGAACATCGGGCAAACCACTCGTGTCTGCGGCTCCAGGCATCCCAGGCATCCCAGGCAATCCGGCTGTCCCGCCACTAGGTGCCCCGGGCAAACCTGGTAATCCAGGCGCTCCACCACCGGCCGCACTGGGTAACCCCGGTAATCCAGGCGCTCCACCACCAGCCGCACCGGGTAACCCCGGTAATCCGGGCGCTCCACCAGCGGTCGCACCGGGCAACCCCGGTAATCCGGGCACTCCACCACCGGCCGCGCCGGGTAACCCCGGTAATCCGGGCGCTCCACCAGCGGCCGCACCGGGCAACCCCGGTAATCCGGGCGCTCCACCACCGGCCGCACCAGGTAACCCCGGTAATCCGGGCGTTCCACCACCGGCCATTCCGGGCAACCCCGGCAATCCAAGTGCTCCACCGCCAGCCGCACCGGGTAACCCCGGCAAACCTGGCAACGCACCAATACCGCCGGGAACACCCATCCTCCCAGCTAACCCCGTGGATGCACCGCCTACCTGCGGCCGTTCAGCGGCAGTAGCTACTTCCCTGCGTTTCTTTTTTTCCGCATCCAATAAATATTTCGGCACCGTCGGAGAATGTGCCGCGGCCTTCGTGCGCAATCCCGATTTGTTTTTTAAATACTTGACGATCTCCCCACCCTTTACCTCACCCTGGATAGGGACAACCACGGACATGTAATGCTGGAGGGATACTACTTTGACTATTGCCACAACTTTCCGTTTCTCACCGAAAACAACAAACTCATCGCCAAGTTTTACCCCGGCCGTACTGCCAAAATCGATGTAGACGGCTTGATGGTCACCCGCGCCTTTCGGCTGCAGAACATGCCCTCCCAACGCATTGCTGTAAAGAAGGCGGGAAAGTTCTCTAAGCTTATCAGTATCCGCCCCCGGCCGGTAAGGAGTCTCAACCCCGTAGGACGGTTGTGATATTAACAACACAAGAAAAACGGCTGACAAGTATGCTGATCGGCTCATTGTTCGATATTATGAAACTATATTACTCATCGGCAATTGACGGCAAAACTTTATTCCACCGGCGCAATACCCCAAGCTTCAGCCGGGGGATTTTTATTCTACGGATGCACATATACTACAGTCCGAGAAGGTTTATTAACCGACTACATCGAGTATTATATACTATTAACTTGCTTTTGTCAATCGGCGCTTCACGGCTTCAGCTTATTTTCTCCCGTGAAAGGCATGAAGATACAGAAGGTAGTGTCTGTTGAAATGGCAACTACAAGATATTGGGACTAATTAGAAGCGGGCGATAACGGAAATATAGTGCGCATCTACCAGTTCATAATCCACGAAGGCGTAATCAACAGTAATAAGATAGAGCCGGACACCGCCGCCGATCGAAGTGTCCTTGTCCTCAATCTTGAAAGAGGGGCCGCGGTCAACCAACCCGACGCGCAATGCTATCAAATCAGCATACCAGTATTCCGCCCCATAATGCAAAATCGGACTATACTTTGTGTCTACATCAAAGCTCAATCCCACCAGGTGCTTATCCTGCCGCTGAGCAAAGGCCATCCCCAGCTTGACGTTGATGGGAATGGTCTCCTTCGGGTTGGTTCGGGTGCCGCTCCAACTTACAGAGCCGCCCAGATCCTGCACATTCATACCAAGAGTAAACTTCTTCCAGGGCTTCATCAGCACCCCGACATCCATACTGAACCCGGTAGCCTTGGCATCGAAGATCTTAGTCCAGAGATATTTCAAACTGCCGCCGACCGCGACATGTTTCGCCACCTTATGCCCGGTGGAAAGAATAACGGCGTTATCCCTGGCACTAAATTGTCCCAGGACAAGGTATGGCACCGGGTCCGAGGCGTCGGGGTTAGGAATAGTATGGTCGATCCCGCCAACCGAATGCATAACATAGGAGGCGGCCCAGGCGCCGCTTTTGCCCAGGTTGACAGCGCAATTAAAAAAATCGTAGCCGACCCCGGTAAGCTCATACGTGCCCTCGCCACGGTGAATAGTAGACAATTCTATATTACGGATAAAGGAAAGCCCGGCCGGGTTCCAGTAGGCAGCCGTGGCGTCATTGGCCACCGCCACAAACGCTCCCCCCATCGCCATCGCCCTGGCACCCACCCCAACAGACAACATCTCTCCGGCATATTCATCAGCATGCAACGCGCCGGCAGATACGCATAGCAACCCCACTATAGCTAAAACAGATATCGTTTTTTTCATAACAGGAACTCCTTTTCAGTATCAACACTGACAAGTGGAACTATACACCATATTCCTTCATTTGTCAATACCTCTGCTCATTTCCATATCTCGTGGGCGGTTCACAAACCGCCCCTACAACGTTCGTAGCCGTTCCCCGTTTGCTAACCACGTATCGTACAGCGCTTGTCCTACGTAGCGTGTAGCGCGGAGTAGGATGCATTCCCAGGTTAAGCCCCCGGTGTCCTGTATCCGGTATCCTGTTTACTGTACACTTTATCGAGGCACCAGATACCGCATCGGCACTATCTCCAACTCATGCTTACCCGGCCGCTGCCACCATAACTCCATCAAGGAAAGCCCGCCATACTCAATGTATTTTAACTCTATATCGTGGTTTCCTTTAGCCAACCGAACCGTCCGTGTCACCGTGCCTTCCACACCCTCGTCAAACTTCAACACCTGACGGCCATCTATCTTCAGCCAGCAATGATCGTTGGAACGGGTTCTCAGCAAATACTCACCGCTCTCTGGCGCGACCAGTTTTCCCCGCCAACGGCAACTGAAACGTTCCGGTAACGGGTCTATGTGCCAGCGAAAAAGGATCGTTGGGTCGATCTGCTTTAGCGCTGGAGCGCCGCTCCACTTTACATTGCGGTAATACTCAGCCCGCAGACCGTGCACTCCCTCCTGCCGGCAAAGGTGGCTCTCGTCCATCAGGCTCCAGCCACTACGCCCGGGTTGACGCCAATGCAGATTCAGTGCCCCGCGCGACGTCAGCACAGCATCCAAACGCAAGGAATGAAACCCCTGGTAAAGGGAAATGCTCTTTTCTCCGCCACTCGTCCCGCCCAGATCCTTGCCATCTATCAGCAAGCTTCCTTCCCCACCGGCCAACTTAAAGCCAACAGTTCCCGGGCGAGACAAATAGAAACTCCCCGTTAGCCGCACGCGCGTAACGCCGGCAGGCAATTGGCTCACACGAATGCTACTGCGCTTAACCAGCTCGTCCAGCACAGGTTTCTGCGATCCATCCGACCCGCGCCAACCTCTTAAACGCAACCCCCGCGCCCTGGCCAATTCTTCGCCCGAAACACTATAGACGGTAAACATCGTTCTGCCCCAGGGATCATTTACCCGCTCAAAATCATAATCATCATAAAAATAATCAAACATCCCCTTTAGTTCCTCGTGCACATCCTCCAAAATAAAGATAGCCCCCGCCGCACACTTCTGACGCGGCAGCACATTGGACAGGTTGCTGATATCAAACCGGTTATGCTGTTGGAAGTCGCGCGCCAGAAAGAGGATGCTCGGATGCCGGTAGAAGGGCGGCGCCACAAAAACCTTTTCTTTACCCTTTAAATGGCTGAGTCTTTTCCCCACCTCAGCTTCCATAGTATGGAACTCCCGCCAACTGGCCGCGTTCTTGGCCTGACGATTAAAGTATACACCGTAATCCAACCGCACGGAAACCAGGCTGATCAGCGCCAGCACACCGACTAAGCTATAGTAATACCCCCTGCTTCGCGGCTGGTCTTTCCCTGTTCTAGGCTGATAACCCGGCGGCACAAAAACCGCGAGGAATTCCCGAAAAAAGAGCGCGCAAAGCAAGACCACCCCCACCGTATTGCCGATGGTGCGGTAGGCCTGCGGCGCCTCCCAGGCCAGGGAAAGTATGCCGGCCTGCAAAGTCACCCCCAGCCAGGCCACGGGAAAAAAGTATTCTAAACGCCTCAGACGGAAAAACGCCAGACCCAGCCCCAATATCGCCAGCGCGCTCATCAAGGAATTAAGCATCGGCTGGCCGGGCAGGTTATGCCTGCCGTTACCATCGCCGTGCAGGTTAAACATCAATAGGTGTTTTTTGACACTCGTTAACAACGGCTGGATACTGCCGCTCTCCTGCACCTCCCGCATCACGGTAGTAGAGGAAGCACGACTCATAAAGTGACCGGGATTATTAAAGTAGTGCAGCGTGATCGGCAGGGCCACGATGACAAACGCCAGCGCCAGCACGCAGAGTTTGCGCCAGTTATCTCGGCAGAAATCCCGTTGAAAAACCAACAGGTGCAATAAGCCGAGGGCGATAACCACAAGGAATAAATAACTGGCTATATAGTGATAGAGGTTGAGACCAAGGAAAACACCACAAAGGATAAAATCAACCAGGCGGCGTCCCTTTACTGCTCTGATAAAAAATACCGCCGCCAGTACTGAAAGCAGAACGGCCTGAATTCCCAAGAAGCCCACACGGCTAAAATTAACGTGCCAGCGCATACCGGCCAATAATACAGCCCCCAGCACTCCCGTGGTACGACCGAACATAGCGGCAAGCAAAAAATAGGCGGCCAATACCGTCAACACACCTGAGACCACGGAGACCATACGCACCGACTCAATTGAAACCCCGAACATCTTAAACCAGAGAGCAAGTGTGTAAAAAAAGAACGCGGGGTTTTGAGTGTTTCTTTCTATGTATAACGGATACTCCTTCCCCTCCATTATACTTACCGCCTCTAAACCGTTCCATCCCTCGTCAGAAAAACAACCAGGCGGGAATTCATCCGAGCGATGGATACGCATAAATACAGCAAGAGCGACTACCAGCATGATCACTACCGCCAGACCGAGCCGCGGCCACAGTTTGCGTTCCCGCTTACGCCCCTGCCGCTTCCGGGTATCGGCGTGTCGGCGTGTCGGCGTAGCAACGTCTCTACGCCGCGAGAAAAAGAGGATCACCAAGGCCAAAGCGTAGACCCACGCCCCTTGCGCGGGTCTGCCGTTCCTGATCAAGCCCTGCTCAGCTATGACCCAACCCAGGAATAACGCGCCGGCAAAACCCAGGACGCGTAACAAGGTAGCGTTGCGCCGGCCAAAACCGCGCGCGAAGGCCAATAAGACTGCCAGGCCGCTGGGACGACGTCGGCCACGCCTGGATTTCCCTGGCGTCCTTTTTTGCGCAGTTTTTTTCGCTTTCCTCTTTACCGTTTTCTTAACCATGCACTATTATTTTTGTTGTTAAGGTGTACTTGCTGTCTGTATTCTCACGAGGGAAAACACTCTGCTAACGTAGTTTATTTGCAGCTCAAAGAATTCAAGAAAGCCAGAAACACCCAGCAGTATTATCGGCAACCCGGGAGAGTAGTTTACTAAAGTCGGGAAGATAAGCACCGTCACATACGTTATTCAAGTTGAAAAGAGGGGAATTGCGAATCGACATTAATAAAGGTGAGCTTGGCCGGGATGGCAAACGTAAAACACTACTGGTTTTTCTACGCCTGTGGCTTTGGCCTCCTCGTGTACTTTTACCGGATCTTCGCCAAAGCAAATGGCTGTCGTGCTTTCGAACGACTCCTTAGCCACATAATTACCATAATACTCTGGCGAGTTTTCTAAAAGATAATGCTTTTCCATTGTCCGTTACCCCCGGTTTAACTCGGAAGAAATGTTTAGCAACCTGTATATGAGGCTGCTATCCCTCCATCGCATCGGATCGAGTATAGCAAAAGCACAAGGAAATGTGTCAAGATATTTTTTTGCCATCCTAGCACTCTTTGTATATTTGACCACTACCTTTAACTAAGACAACCTATTTTACATCACTCTCTCAAGCTAACCTTCAAACATTCAACCCGCGAACCCGAAACCACAAAGAACTCACTCTCATTCCACTGTGCCGATCTTTATTTTAATGTCCTTACGCGTTTCCACGCGGTCTATGCAGCCGTCGCGAATCCAGAAGATCCGGTCGGAAACATCGATCATTTTTAGATCGTGCGTGGCGGAAATGATGGTGACGCCATTCTTGCGATTAAGCCGTTTCAACAGATC
>JAUXIB010000224.1 GCA_030621225.1 candidate division FCPU426 bacterium | reverse complement strand
AAAGCTCCATGATATCACCGCAGGCCTTGTTGCCCACATGACCAACACCGTCCGCCCCTTTCAACTCTCCCACATTACGCGGACTGCGCAGATGATCTAATACTTTATCACTATAGTCTTCCATAATTTATCTCCATATCGGCCACTACAAACAAATACCGTGTTTTCACCACAGAGACACAGAGTAAAATGAGAATTCACAGAGTTTTTTAACCAGAAGTCTTTTAATGCCGTTTTTCCTCTGTGCTTCCTCTGTGAACTCTGTCCTACTCCGCTAAAGCTACGTAGGACTGACCCTTCGTAGCACGAAGTGCGAAGTAGGGTGGCTCTGTGGTTGGTCCTCCGGACACTCCAATATTAAACAGAATATGGCCGGATAGCCTTTTCGATTTCTCGCCACCAACTAAATCAGAGAAGAACCTTAATTTTGAATTCCTTGTCCTGCCCCCTGTATCCTGACTTAATTCAGCATTCATAACTCAGAATTCAGAATTCTTCTCACTTCTTCCCTTTCAACTCCTGATAAAGAGGCGACATGCCACGCAACTTCTCCACCGACTCCTCTATCGCACCCACAGCGTAATCGATATCAGCGCGACACGTTCCCCGCCCCAGACTAAGCCGTAGCGAGCCGTGCGCGTCCTCCTTGGTGATGCCCAACGCCAAGAGAACGTGCGAGGGATCAAGACTCTCCGAACTGCAAGCCGAGCCGGTAGAGGCGGCAATGCCGCGGAAGGAAAGCTCCAGCAGCAACGACTCACCTTCTATATATGAGACAGAAAAATTAGCATTATTAGGCAACCGCTTCTCCGGATGACCGTTGAGCTGAACATCCGCTACACGAGAGGTGATCTGTTCGATCAAGTAATCTCGTTCCCCGCTAAGTCTTTTCCCTTGCTCAGACAATTCCTTCACCGCCAGTTCCAGCGCGGTAGCTAAGCCAACAATTCCCGGCACATTATGCGTACCGGCTCTGAGGCCCAGTTCCTGTCCGCCGCCGGTAAGCCAGGGCTTGATGCGCAACTCACGGCGTTTAATCAATACACCTACACCTTTGGGGCCGTAAAACTTATGCGCCGAAAGGGACAGCATGTCCGCCCTCAAGCAATTGAGGTCTATCGGCAGGTGCCCTACGGTCTGCACAGCATCGGTATGAAAAGGGACTTCTCTCTCTTTGGCTATCGCCGCTATCTCGTCCACCGGCTGAATGGTCCCCACCTCATTATTGGCATGCATCACCGTAACCAGGATCGTATCCTTCCGAATCGCTTGCTTCACCGCGTCTGGATCAAGCAGCCCTCCGGAATCCACAGGCAGATAGTCCACTTCAAAGCCCAAGCCCTGCAAAAACTCACAGCTCTCCAACACCGCGTGGTGCTCTATCGTTGAGGTAATAATATGACCAGAACCTTTTTCCAAGGCCAGCCCTTTGATCGCCATGTTATCGGCCTCACTGCCACCAGCGGTAAAAAGAACCTCCTCGTGTTTGCAGCCAAGAAGCTGCGCCACCTTTTGGCGCGAGCTTTCCACCGCTTTGCGCGCCTCGTGGCCTGGTACGTGGATACTCGATGGGTTACCGTAAAGCTCACAGAAATAAGGCCGCATCGCTTCCAATACCTTAGACCGCATCGGCGTAGTAGCCGCGTGGTCTAAATAAATTTGCCTCGTCTTATCTTTCTTCTCTACCATATCAACTAACTCCCGTGCTTTTGCCTCCCGCTATCTTGCTTCGCTTGCCAGTATCCAATTTCATCTGCCTACTCGCCAGCTCCGCCAAAGTAATATCATCAAGGTAACTAAACATCGCGCCGCGCAAACCATGCCACACTTCTCGCACCACGCAGCTACGCGTACTGCGGCAGGCGGCGCTGTTTTCCACGCAGTTAGCAAGCGTCAGCGAACCTTCCACCGTCTGCACGATCTGGCTGAGGCGGATCTCCGCGGGACGCTTGGCCAGCATAAAGCCACCGCGTTTACCACGCGTACTCTGCACCAAACCCGAGGCCACCAGAGAAGTCATGATGTTCTCCAGGTAACTGCCGGGGATGCCCTGCCGATCGGCTACACTCTTCAGGAGAACCGGCCGGCCGCCATAGTTGATAGCTAAATCCAGCATTGCCTTGGTGCCGTATCTTGCCCGCGTCGACAACTTCATGCGTTTCCTTTCTTCATCACTATTATCAGCGATTTAGTGATAATACCGCTGAATATTAACCCTGTCAAGAAAAAAGAGGGCATCTCACGGAAATCGAAGATGGCCCACAGCCGTTATTCAAAAAGAGATGTTTCTCCGTGTCTTGGTGTCTTGGTGGTAAAAGACTTTCGTTTTTTCGAAGGGTGGTATGCCTCAAAACCCCGCCGCAACTCGACCACCATACCACGGAGCACGATCTCCCCCAGCCAGGACCCCAACTGGTGAAGATCGAGTTGTGCCACATTAGCACCATCATAGAGATAAATCGTCACTTCTTACCTAGTCCTCCGACTAACAGGCACGCCACCGATGTTGCGTGCTCAGGACTGGCGCCACTTACAGAAAATCAAAGCGCCAGCTTCTCCAAGACCACCTCAGCTACCCGTTTGCCGGAAAGCAGCATTGAACCAAAGGTTGGACCCATGCGCGGCAAGCCGTAAACAGTCGCCACGGCCATGCCGCTAACGATCAGGCCCGGGTGCACTTCGCCAGTGTGCTCAACAACCAAGCCTTCAGACTGTTCGACCCACATTGCGCCAAATCCCTTCATCTTCAACAGGCCGCGCTCTGCCAAGGCCTTGCATACAGTGGCATCGTGCCCGGTAGCATCTACCACAATCTTCGCTTCCATGGCCACCGGATCAACACAGGTTATCTGGCGCGGCAAGGCCTGCACCGGAGTCCAGTTAATCACGGCGCCGGCTACCCGGTTCTTCTCACGTAGCACGATATCCTCAAAAACGGTCATGTTAGCGAATTTCACTCCAGCATCACAGGCTGCAGCTATCAGCTTGGAACAGGCATGCGGTCCGTCAGCCACAAAGAGCCCCTTGGTCGCTTCCATGTACGGTATGCCCAGCTCATCAAGCACCTTCTCACCAGGAGCGCGCACGGTCAGCTTATTCATCAGGTAACCGCCGATCCAAAAGCCGCCACCCAGGTAGTTGTTACGTTCCACTATCAATACCTTGACTCCCTTGGCCGCCAGGTCCCTGCCTGCCATCAAGCCGCTCGGGCCCGCGCCGACTATCAAGCAATCGCTCTCGACATAGTCAGAAAATTGCTTGGCAAACTCACCAACAATAGCACGCGTCACTTCTTTCTCACCTACATTGCTAAACTCAACCTTCTTCATCTGCTATTTCTCCTTTCATTCGCTAATAGCCCCGTTCGAATAATCGCATTCCCTTAGATATGGACTTTCTTTACCTCAGACTCCCCGGCCTTGGCCGCAGTCAACTCCCGACCCTCCTTTTCCTGCGGCAGCTTTTGCCGGTAATCAACCGGCCCATTCGTCTTCCGAAAATAGTAAGCATAGATCCTGCCGGCCATCTCCAACGAAGCCTGATCGGCAACGCCAACCCCCAAAGCGGTCGGACCCTTATCGACAGGCTCCAACAACACGCACTCCGGCCTGGCCAAACCAAGCAACCTTTCATTCTCCTGATGGTTGCGCCCGACAATGAGTTTAAAACCGTCACTAATCCGGTGATAGCGACCGT
>JAUXIB010000102.1 GCA_030621225.1 candidate division FCPU426 bacterium | reverse complement strand
CCCCGCCCAGACATTAAACATATCCCGGCCAAAAAAACATCCTTGAGCCGGTAATGCGTCCACTTTACGAAACGAGTTATCGCGGCAACCCAGAACACAAAGCACAAGCCAACCATTATAAACAGGAATACTTTCGGGCCGCCTTTGACGCGCATCAAGCCACCGATCACCCCGGATGACACATAGACGAAAACGCACAGGAAAGTCCAGGGAATGAACGTTTTAGCGAATTCCCATCTATTGAACCGCTTGACACTGCCAGCAGCAGTCCGTTCCGTGCTCTTTTTTCGTTTAACAGGCTGCCGCTTATTCACGCTTGGTTTCTTTACCATTGATATCCACCTTCGTTTCACCCATCATACACAACCCATTATACCACCTCGCGCTAGTAGGAAACGAGCACCGATATACGAAAAAACACTGTCGGGGTTTAGCAAGCAGACCATAAAAATTGGTGCTATAATGATAGATAATCCATATGCACCACAGAATTACACCCATCATCCTATTACTTTTGATACTCCAGTGGAGCCAGCCATGCAGCCTGACCGCCCTGGAGCTCGGCGGCGAAACAATTCCTAAGGAGAAGCTGATCCTCTTCCTGTTTTTCGGCCACTCTAATCTGGACGGCATGGCCTTAAAACAGGACAACACCGTCCAGCCGCGTTGTTGGGCCTACGTCAAAGGAAGATGGATCCCGGCGACTGATAAAGACCTGCCTTTCGAGAGTCGCCAAAAACTCCGCAGCAGTTGCGTCTATCATTTTTTAAAGAGAATGGCGGCAGATTACCCAGACTACCATTTCGCGGCGATAAAGATGACCGGCCAAGCCTGGCAATTCAATTCGGGTGGCTACCAGATGATGCGCGGCGGGATCGGTTACACTCGCCTGATAAGAGCCTACAACGAAATAAGGAATGACGTCATACTGGGCGGACTGGTCACAATGATCGGCATGAACGACGCCAGCCGCGCCCCCAACGAGAGAAAACAAGACTTCAAACGCGAACTACTTCTCTGGCTGGGACATATCCGCGAAGATCTAAAAGCGCCCGATCTCCCCATTATTTTCGGCCGCCTGGAAGCAGGTCAGAATTGGGAGTATAAAAAGAATTTTCCCCTCCTGCTGGAAACCATAGAAAGCCTGCCGGAGTTAGACCCCAAAAAACGCCTGGTCCTAGCCCCGCGAGAGATGATGCCAGCCGCCATGTTTGTAGATCTTACCCACTACTCCTGGCAAGGCAACTTACTTTTCGCCAATGACGCCATCGACCTTTACCAGGAAAAAGGCTGGGATAGCTGGTGCCGCGCCGGAGGCAGGAATAAAACAGTCCGCAAACCGGGACTAAGCGCTGGCACCGCCGCAAAAACAGCCGGCGACGACTGGCCGGGGGATCGCCAGGGCCTGCTCTTTATCTGGGAGCGGGGTAACGTCAACAATACGATTATCAGCCCCGGCGATGGGACTCCGCGCCTCTGCCTGCCCGTAATGCGCGGCTTTGCCCGTTACACACGCCACTACGCTATGCGCCCAAGCGGCGGCTCATTTGAGCTAGGCCCTAAGATCGGTCAACTGATAATGAACGGCTGCAAAACCAGCAATCAGATAAGCCTGGAATGCACAATTACACCACACGGCGAAACACGATCCCCCGGCCCGCAGCCGATCATTTGCGCCGGCGTCAACATACCCAGTCAACAACTGAACTTCGTGCTAGAGCAACAAGGCAAAGATCTCCTGCTTTCTATGCGCACCAGTATAAAAACACCGCGGATACAGAGCATAAAACTAGGAGAACTGGAACCGGGAAAATCCCAGCACATCATTGTCAACTACTCGCCGGGGAAATTGACCTATTACCGTAACGGCATAAACGTCAAGCACAGCAACAAGATCAAGGGCGACCTGAGCCTCTGGACACCCGTCCATTTAACTTTCGGTCAGGACCATACAGGCAACGGAAGCTGGCGCGGCACCCTGGAAGGCATAACTATCTATAACCGCATAATCGGAGCACAGGAAGTCACAAAACGCTTCCGGGCCTACTCAAAGAAGCTTCGAAACCGTCGAGACGCCGCGCGAACCGAACTACTGGCTAAGCTGGTAGAAACCGTCGCGCTGCCGGCCAAGGACGACCCGGAGTTTCCCATAGTTCCCGACTATCCCCGCCTGATAGTCCATTACGCTTATGAAATACGAGAAGTGCTCTCGGGAAACTGCCCCGATAAACGGATACTCGTAGCTCACTGGGCAGTAATGGACCAGAAAAACGTACCCGCCCTGATCAGCAAGAGGATCGGCAGTATATACCGGCTAACCCTGGAACCGATGCAGGACCACCCGGAAGCCGAAGACGAGCGTCAGATAATGCTGCCGAACGAAGATTTTGACGCACCATTGTATTATGATGTAGATATACATGATACCGATAATTAAAAGCGGTCTCCTGAACGCGTTGTTTCACAGCACAGCAGACGCCGGGATCAGTGAACAGTGGTCGGGGGTCGGTTACTGACCCCTGATCCCTGACCACGCTTCCCAGAACAACCATGGTCTTCAGCTCACATATTTTTTTGTACTATTTCCTGCCCTTGGCGCTGCTGCTCTACTATCTGGCGCCCCGGCGCGGCAAACACCTCGTCCTGACGCTGCTAAGCTATGTCTTTTACGGCTGGGCTAACCCTTATTTCGTCCTGTTAATGCTTGCCTCCACCGTAATAGACTATATCTGTGGACTCTTCATCTCACAACAATGGGGACGCGCTTGGTCAGAACCAGTGCAAACGCTAAAAGCCACAGCCCGCCACACCCCAGCGCAAAAAACAGCGCTGGTCGTCTCCATTTGCTCCAACCTGGCCCTGCTTGGCTTCTTCAAGTATTTCAACTTCGCCATGGAGAACTACGACTCTCTGCTAACGCTTGTCGGCCTGGGCTCGTTCAAGCTCGATATCTGGTTCAAGATCACTCTACCCCTCGGCATCAGCTTCTACACCTTCCAATCGATGAGCTATTCCATAGATGTCTACCGCGGCAAAGCCAGGGCGATCAAGAACTTCACTGATTTCTCCTGTTACGTAGCGATGTTCCCGCAACTGGTAGCCGGTCCGATCATCCGCTTCCAGGAAATAGCCAAGCAATTACAAGATAGAAGGCACACTCTGGAGAAATTCGCGCGCGGCGTCTCTTTCCTTTGCCTGGGACTGGGCAAAAAGATACTGCTCGCGAACCCCTGCGGCAAGATAGCCGACATGGTTTTCGATGCGACGGCGCCGCCAGCGCTCGATGCCTGGTACGGCGTCACCGCTTATGCTTTCCAAATATACTTCGATTTCAGCGGCTACTCGGATATGGCCATCGGCTTGGGCTTGATGTTCGGCTTCGTCTTCCCCAAAAACTTCGACTCCCCCTACCTCTCGATGTCGATCACCGAGCTCTGGCGCCGCTGGCACCTGTCCCTCTCCACCTGGCTGCGCGACTACCTTTACCTCCCGTTGGGCGGTAATCGCCTGGGAGAAGTCCGCACCTATCTCAACCTGGCCGCTGTAATGTTGCTAGGCGGACTCTGGCATGGCGCTGCCTGGAATTTTGTCATCTGGGGCGCTATCCACGGGGCAATGCTGGGCGCAGAAAGAGCGTTAGGCAAAGACAGCCCTTACACACGCCTGCCGCGCTCCCTGAAGATAGCGATCACCTTTGTAATCGTTCTCGTCACCTGGGTCTTTTTTCGTTCCCCTGACCTAGCATCCTCACTGGCCTATTTGGAAAGCATGTCCGGTTTGGCAAATGGGGCGGGCGGCAACGCACTTATCGGCGGCGTAATATACAAACCCTATTATCTGTTAACGTTCCTGCTCGCAACGATCATCATCTGGGGAGCGCCGCAGACCTGGGACTTCACGCGCAGGATAACCTGGGCGAAAGTAGGCTGGATAATTGTGGTGACGCTGTTATCAGCGGCCGTTTTGACAACGCAAGCTTATAACCCCTTCATATACTTTATGTTTTGAAGGCTGACCATGGAAAAAAGCAATCAGAAACAACCGAGCCGTGAAGAGATCGCACAGCGCGAGATAGGCCAAACGGAGATAACGCACACCCAGGCAATGGTGTTGTCGCTGTTCTTCCTATGCCTGATTACCCTGGTGCCACTGACCCAGGCGGCGCATGAGATGATAAACGGCGGTATGCCACACTGCCTTAGCCTCTTTTCCCAAGCAAAGCAGGCAAAAGGACCTTTCTTCCGACGAGCATACAGAGCGAACAGCCTGCTCTTACAACATATCAATAAATACGTTGACGAGCTGGAAGAGTCATCACTCTTAAACGGTATAATCAGCCCATACGCCCAACTGGTACTCACCGGGCTTTTCAAGGCGGGAAATGAGCAAGCCTACACTGGCCGGCATGGCCGGCTCTTCTACCGCCCAGACGTAGACTACCTCACCGGCAAACCATTTTTAGCTGAACGAGAACTGGCGACACGCCGCAAAGCCGGCAGTGAATGGGAAACAGCGCACGAGCCTGACCCCAGGATAGGCATCCTCGACTTCAAACGGCAACTTGACAAGCGCGGCATACAGCTTATCGTGGTAGTGGCGCCGCCTAAATCCGCGCTTTGCACCCAGTCGTTGTACCCCAAGCATACCGGTCATCTACCGCTCAACAACCCTTCCTTCGCACAGTTTAAGCGTGAACTACAAGCAATGGGTATTCCTGTCTATTACGCCGCCACAACAGATCGTGATGCTGCAACGCGCTACCTCGAAACCGATACCCACTGGCATCCGGAAACAGTGGAGGCGGTGGCAAAAACCCTGGCTGACTTTGCGAAAAAACATGCTGATCTTTCCGAGCTACGAGCCACGAGCTACGAGCTACGACAGGTTGACGTATCCAACCACGGAGATATCGTCCGTATGCTCGGCCTACCCACAAATCAATCGCTCTATCCGAGCCAGCAGGTAACAATTCATCAAGTCTTGCGCGACAACTACCTCTGGAGGCCGCAGCAAGACGCCGACATCCTTCTGCTCGGGGACAGCTTCAGCAACATCTACTCCCTGGAGAGCATGGGTTGGGGGGAATCGGCAGGGCTGGCGGAACAATTGAGCTATGAACTACAGCGTCCGCTTGACACAATTGTCCGCAACGATAGCGGCGCGCACACCACACGGCGGATACTGACGCGCGAGCTGGCGCGGGGCAACAACCGCTTGGCGGGAAAAAAGCTGGTCATCTGGCAGTTCGCAGCGCGTGAGCTGTCCGGCGGCGACTGGCGTCCGCTTCCGCTTGAACTCGGCGAAGGACGCGAAGCAAAGTTCTTCATCCCCCAGCCGGGAAGGCCCGTCGAAGCAACGGGAGTAATCGAAAAGATCGCCCCGGCGCCGCTCCCCAAAACCTCACCCTACAAAGACCACATCGTTACCGCGCACTTGGTAAGTGTAGCTCGCACAACCAACTCGAGGCGCAACAAACTCAGCACCAGAGACTCCGGCGCCACGCAGGACAACCACGCCCTCGTCTATCTCTGGAGCATGCGGGACGATAGCTGGACAGAAGCGGCCCGTTACCGACCGGGACAAAAAGTGAGGTTGCTGCTAAAAAATTGGAATGACGTAGAAGAAAACTTGGACGGCATTAAGCGAAGCGAGTTGGATGGTGATATAATGTTAGAGGATGCTTGCTGGGGGGAAATCATCAGATAAATCCACAGATTGGTTTTAGGAAAAGGCGTAATGGCTAAAGACAAAAATCTACAGATTACACAGATTCTCGGCCGATTAGCCTCAGCAACGCTAACGCTAGTGTCCTGCCTTAGCGCACCCCTGTTCGCAGAGAACAACAATGCAGCGCAAACTTTCCTCAATGAGTGTGGTATGAAAGCGAAGGATATGTCCAAGGGGAGCAGACTGGCCTATCCCGGCAAAGACGGCTGGCTGTTCCTGCGTTCTGAACTGCGCCATCTCAGCGCAAAAAAATTCTGGGGGGAGGAAGCAATCAAGACCTCTCGGGCCAGGAGCCGGAAAAACGCCGACCCCTTGCCGGCAATAGTCGATTTCAATAACCAACTCAAGCAGCTTGGTCTTAAATTAATAGTAGTTCCCATCCCCCCCAAGGCCATCATTTACCCGGATATGTTAACTGATCTGCCGCTCGATAAAAACGACCTGCCCCCACGACTGGACATCCAGCATCAGAAATTCTATTCCCTGCTGAGAGATAAAGGAGTTAACGTCCTTGACCTGACGGCTGAGCTTATCAATCAACGTTACTCAGACAAAGGCGCGATGTACTGCCGACAAGACTCCCACTACTCCGGACAGGCATGCCAGCTTATCGCCCGCCTACTGGCCAAAGAGATAGGCGAGATCGAAAACGCAGTCAGGCTGGAGCTCTCCAGCCAAGAGGCAAAATATTCCATAAACGGTGACCTGTGGAACTCGCTGCAAGATAAAGATATACCGCGGGAAAGTTTGCTCCTGCGCTTTATCGGGATGCCAAACGGCCAAGGCATAGAACCGTTGGCTGCCGACAGGGAAAGCCCGCTGCTGCTTATCGGAGACAGCCACTTGCTAGCGTTTCACGCCGGCGGCGACATGCATGCCGCCGGGGCGGGCCTGGCAGACCAACTGGCTTACGAGCTCGGTCTTGCAATCGATGTTTTGGCGGTGCGCGGTTCCGCGGCTACCACCGCTCGTATCAGCCTCTACAGACGGGGGAAAGCCCAGGTAAATTACCTGAAAAACAAAAAAAATATCATCTGGTGCTTTGCGGCACGGGAATTCACAGAAGCGGATGGTTGGCGAAAGGTGCCAGTGGTTAAACAATAATACCTTTTATAAAATATGAATATTAAATCAATTCTAGTAACGATTCTCCTCGTCGCCGCTCTCGCCGGCGCCGAAACGGCGCAAGACCATTACCAGCGCGGCCAGCGAGCACACCAGGAGGGTGACTATGCCGGGGCGGTACGCGAACTGGAAACCAGTCTGCGCGGCTACCCCGAGCTGGCCGAAACCTATCGCCTGCTGGGCTTGGCCTACTACCAGCTGGGCAACACGATCGCAGCGGTCGAGGCGTTGGAAAACTATCTGCGACTCAGGCCGGAAGACGCCAAAACCCAGATCTTCCTGGCCCAACTTATGAATTCGCTGCCTGTCCCAGACAAAGCAGTAGCGGCCCTGCCCTCCCCCACTCCCACCCCGGGCCAAGCGCCGCCCAGTAAACCTGGCAGTATCATCATCTTCACCGACCGCCTGGCCCGCGGTGTAAAACTTAAAGCCTGGGCGGGAACCACGACCGAGGTAATAGATGACAACGCTGCCTTCGGCCGCTCCTGCATAAAGGTCAAGGGAAACCCCCAGCACAAATGGCAAGGCGTAACCTTACCCTGGGGTAAGGCCTGGCCAAAGAAAAAGCGCGTGCTGCCCGGCGATCTGCGTCCATTGCGAGAGCGGGGGGCGCTAATCTTCTGGCTCAAAGGTAAAAACGGCAGCGAGAACTTCAACCTTACCCTGACCAATCCCAAAGAGAAAAATTATCGCCACGAGCACAGCAAAGAGAAACAACGTTTTTGCAACACTCTAAACCTCGCCCGCTACGTCTTTACCACCACCGCCTGGCAAAAGGTCATCGTTCCCATCTCCGAGTTTTACAGCAAAGGCAGTCTATGGGGTCGTTATCGCGACAACGATCCCAGCCTTCATTACAACGAATTTCGCTGGGACCAGGTAGAAGAATTACGCTTGGCAATCGGTGAAATAAACAGCGCCGAATACGTCTATTACCTTGACGAGCTGCGCTTGGTGCCGGAATATTCCCAACACGAATACAATGGGCTATTAGAGCAGGCCCGAGAGGTACGCTACGCGAAAGCCGGCGACGGCAAGGGGAACATCGTTATCTTTGATGACCATCCGAGAGCCGGCTGGCACGGCGCCGGCCCCGAGCCCTACAGCAGACTGATAATAGACGAGACAACCTCCCGGCAGGGCAAAAAATCACTGCAAGCGATAATGGACCCTCGCAAATACTCCTGGGCCAACATCGGCATGGATCACCTGGACCTTGAGCCTTTACTCGAGCGGGGCTTCCTGCAGTTATGGGTAAAAGGCAAAAACGGCGGGGAACAATTCACGGTTGGTTTTAGCTCCCTGACTTCCGACGGCATGCGCGTCGACTCAACGCTGGACATCGGATCTTACACCATCGTCACCGACAAATGGCGGAAAATAAAGATCCCGCTGGCCGACTTCCCACTCACGGGAAAAACTTACTGGCCACGGGAAATGACGCTGCCCTTCAACTGGAAATCGATTCATCTATTAACTATCGGCGCCGCCCCCGTCAGGGAGTCGGAATCAGCCTGGTGGCTGGACGAAATCACCATCCAAACAAAGTAGGGGCGGGTTTTAAAACCTTTAACCACCAAGGATGATCCACAGATTACACAGATTACACAGATTTTTTCTTGGTAACTGAAAAACTACTTTTTAAAAAACCACCCATAAAATAAAAATCCCCAAGCTGAAACTTGAGGTAATGCACCCGCGGAATAAGTAAACCCGCTTACCGAAAAGTCCAATTACACCGATTCCATCACCATCATTTCTTCGCAATCCGTGTAATTTTTATACTCAACCCCAACTTCAAACCGTTAAAACCAGAAATGTTCCCCTGCTAACGAAGAATCCCCTTGTCGTTATCAAGAGATTAATGCT
>JAUXIB010000080.1 GCA_030621225.1 candidate division FCPU426 bacterium | reverse complement strand
GGAATTGACGAAGAAACGATGAAAAGATACATCAAGAGCCAGCAAGAAGACGATGATCTGAAGAAACAGTTGCGGCTGTGGAAATAAAAGCCACCGACAAGGTCGGTGGTAATTTACTGCGTTTGTTGAGCTTGCTATTGTGAGTGTGATACTCATAATATTATGGAAAGGCTAGTAACAATGCAAACCAGACCACTGGGGAAAACGAGGCACGATAGTAGTCTTGCCATACTAGGCGGTGCCGCGCTATATGACGTGTCGCAAGAAGAAGCTGACGTTCTGGCGGATTTTGCCGTGGAGCACGGCGTCAATCAGATCGACGTCGCGCCTACTTACGGCAAGGCCGAGGAACTCCTCGCGCCCGCGATCAAGCGGCACGCCGGGCATTTCTTCATCGGCTGCAAGACCAATGAGTGGAGTTCGCAGGCAGCTGCCGCCGATCTGGACCGGTCGTTAGAGCGCCTGGGCGTGGAGTGCCTTGATCTCTACCAGTTACACGCCGTGGCCACCTGGGAGGAATACGAGCAGGCGATGGGGCCGGCTGGTGCGATGGAGAGCATCGTCAAGGGCAGGGAAGCGGGAAAACTCAAGCACATTGGCATTACTTCGCACGGACTCAAGGCACCGGAGATACAGCTCCGGGCTTTGAATGATTTTGATTTTGACACGCTGATGCTGCCGCTCAATTTCCAGATGTGGGCCAACCAGGCATACCGGGAGAAGCTGGAACAGTTGCTGGCGGTCGCTGCTGAAAAGCAGGTCGGGGTTATAGTGATCAAGGCCATCGCCAAGCAACCCTGGCAAACTGAGCAGGACAAACGGCCCTACGCGCCGTGGTATGAGCCCTTTGCTGACGAAGCAATGATCCAAAAATGCCTCGACTTTAGTCTCTCGCGGGATATCTGCTGCGCCTCCACTGTGGGCGACGTTGGCTTGGCAAAAAAGTTCATCTCTGCTGCTTCGAAGTTCACACCAATGGCCCAGGATGAGCAGGATGCCCTGCTGGCCGGCGCAGGTGAGTATCCTCTGCTTTGGTAGCGGCTAGACTATAGCCTTAAGACAGGGCGAAAGTGTTATGTTAAGTATAGCGACTGGTTTTTGTAAAAAAAGGAGACGAACAATGGCGAAAGGAAGCAAGGCACTGTGGAAGAAGATGGTATTACGAAACCTGCTGGTAACTGCGGTGATCCTGGTAGCGATCAGGATACTGGGCCCCGGACTGAGTGATGTGCTTGATGGTAAGATACTGGACGTCAAGCTGGGTATGATCCTAGCCGTGGTGGTGGGTGTCTTTCTTGGTAATATGGCCGTTGACCGGATCAAGGCGCTAAAATAGCCAGCGGCCGAAGGACTTAGCAGATTTGGGGGACAGTCTTTCCCCTGCCGTACACCGGGTATGACGATGGGGTATCGACATTAAAAACCGGGGGAGAAATGACCAAAAGAGAGATCTTGTCGCTGGCATCGAAGGTGATCGGCGTGTTTATTTTTGGGATGAACCTGATGTATATCACCTTTATGTTGGGGATGTACAACAGTTACGAGAGGTTAAACCTTGATATCGTTGTAGTAGCATTGCTTTGCGAAACAGTGATGATCGTCCTCATCTTCTATTTGGTCTTCAGGTCCGACAGGATAGCCGCGTGGTTATATCCCAGGGAAGAAAAAGCGAAGAAGGCCATCCGCTGGAACAAGCAGGATGTATATGAGTTATGCATCGTGTTGCTCGGCCTTTGGTTCGCGATCCAGGCAATAGGACAGGTAGCTTGGATAATCTACAATGCCGCTGCGATCCCGGGCCTGGAGGATGCCGGATACCAGGCAAGGGCTTGGGGTGGTATCATCACCCCGACAGTCAAGCTACTGCTGGGTCTGTTCATGATGCTTCGCTCGAAAAAGATTGTACGGTTTGTTGATCGGTATCAGAAGTGAGTCGTGTTAATGTCTTCGGGTTCAGGGCAGGCTTCCCTATTTTGTTTCAAGGAGAGGCTACTAATAATGCAAACCAGACCACTGGGGGACATTCAACCTCTGGGGTGGACACCCCAGAGGTTGAACGGAGATCAAAACTTTGCCGCCAGCGCCAGCCTTGGGGACGCGGGGGTGAAGTCCAGGCATACGTTAAAGCGTTCCCGTAGGACCTGATTATATCTTTCAATAGCCTTGAACTTGTTGTCCAACGCGCGTTTGATAAAGAACGGGGTTATGATCGCGCCTATACCGCCTACGATAAATACCGTTTTGTAAGTGTCGCTCTTGAAATCGAAACGAGCGAAGGCATTCCAGTTCTCTGTTCCCTCTGATCCGGCGATAATCGCGGTAATCAGGCATACTTGATGGGTAATAAAAGAAGGCCAGTATAGCTTACGCGAGCTGGCGATAAGCCGTGACGCTTCCTCGTCATTGACCGTGTTGATGATGCTCTCAAGTTGGCCATAACGTACCTTTGGCAACTGTATATCTCCGTGATAAAATTTGATACCTCGCGCGCGTATTTTGGTGCGGATTGGTTCCAGTACTGCGATCTCCTCGTCCGTCAAAGCCGTTAACTCTGTCGCGCATACCATCAGGACCAGCCCCGTTAACACTAACCTAAATGCCATGTTTTTCATTATTTCTCCTTGTTTCACACACCTCCGGGGTGTGCACCCCGGAGGTGTGTTTTTTAAGACGAGACTGCCATAACAAAAGCTCCCACTACTCCCGCTGAACACAAGATAAAGAATGTTTTTACCTGCTTCGGGTCGGTAAGGTTGAGCGTATGCGCGCGGTTGTAGGTGATCAGGCGTTCCGCGCCTTTGCGGTAGATGATCCAGTAGTCGATTACAGCGATGTCCAGCAGCAGTACCACCCACCAGACGAGGATAAAGGGGTCGGCACCGCGGATGTTCATGATATCGGATAAAGAGTCTATGCGTCCCACCATAACCCCCGCACCCATCAAGGCCCAGGGAAGGTTGAGGTAGATGGCAAACTTTTTCAGCAGATCATTATAGCCCACAGCCAGCTCTGGCTGCTGCTGGACGTGTCTTTTGATATTCTTTTTGAGCAGCGTAACATTAAGCAGATTAACCCCGATTGCTACCGCCCAGAAGTGTTTTGTGAGTATACCGAAGATATCCATGATGATCCTCTTTGTAATTATGTCTAGTCTACACCAGCAACGAGCGATTGGCAATCCTACTTCGCTCTTGTGGAATCATTGTCCTGCGTAGTACTCCACACCTCTGGGGTGCACACCTCTGGGGTGTGCACCCCAGAGGTGTGTTTTTTTTAAAAAGTTAGCCCAGAACCCCCATTTTTGTCAGGGGGCGATGATAGGATAGATGTAGGCGTGATAAAGATATTATCTGGTCATTGTTAACCGAAAGGAGGACAAAATGGGTGCTTGTTACGAGGAGCGTATCGGAGTTAATTGTGTGGCTTGCTGTTGCTTGCCGGATTTGAAGAAAAGGTCGTGCGAGGAGTATGTAGGCGAGTTGGTAAAGCAGGTAAACCTTAATACGGAGTTCTATAAGGATATGCGGGCAGACAAACAGGAGGAAACAGCAAAGGTGCGCTTTAAGACTTCGGATGCCGAGGGTAAACCAGTCTGCCTGAACCTGGTATATCTTGGTGAACCGGGGAAGAAAGTAGGTTGCATCATGGATTCAAAGGAGCATAGAGGCAAGGGGAGACCTTGTTGTGTAGAAGCGGACGCTCAGTGTAATGTCTGCTCCGCAGCAGAAGGTGATACGTATGAGAAAAAGCTGTTGAGGGCGAGAATGAGCGATAAGGACTGGGCAACGTGTTCATATGAGATCGATAGATCGATAAAGTTAATGTATGTAGAACATAAATGCTTGTAATTAGTATGCATTATAATGCATATATTATCTTTTGATTAATTATGTTTTATATGATATATTTATAAAGGAGCTGCTGATGGCTAAGCGTTACAGGATTGACATTACGGCGGCAGCGGCGAAAGCTAAGAAGAGAATACCACGTGAACATCGCCTGCGTATTGACGAGGCCATAGATGCACTAGCGGAAAATCCGCGCCCGCGTGGTTGCGCGAAGATTGACGAAAATCTATTTAGGATACGAGTAGGAGAGTACCGTATCATCTACACGATCATTAAGGGGAGGTTGCTCGTTCTGATAGTGAAAATCGGCAGCAGGAAAGACGTCTACAGGAAAAGATAGGAGACGGTGAAATGACCAAGACGCGTTTTGGGATAAAGCCTGGTTTTGTAAAAGTGGGAAAAAAGAAAATGGTCATCATGGAAGAGCGGGAATATGACCGTTTGTTGGACATCGTCGATGCCGCGGAAGCAAAAAGGATTCTGGGAGATCCGAAGCTCAAGATTCTTCCGTGGGAAGAAGTCCGGGAGAAAGTAGTTGGGAGCCAAATTGCGGAGATGCGCAAGAGTCTGAAAATAACCCAAAAGGAATTGGCAAAGCGCATGCGAGTTAAGCAGTCCACAATCAGCCGCATTGAAAAACCGGACGCCAATCTTACCCTGGCTACGTTGCAAAAGCTGGCGGGGATTTTTGGCTGTAGTGTCCATCAGATACTACGAGGGGTGTAAAAACATCTCCCTGGCTGCTAACTTTAACGCCTGATCCTCATCGCGAAGAAGAAGTTTGCCAGCGCGATCAGTCCACCCAGCAGGAAGACATACTCGTAACCGACCGTCTGCCAAATTATTCCGCCCAGTAGCGCCACGCCGATCGAAAAGATATGATCGATGGAAACCCCCGCGGTCAGCACCGCGGTCACCTCCTGCGGATTGGCCGCGATCTTTTTTACGTAGGTAGCCCGGGCCATGCTCACCGACATCAGCAGTTGATCAGTGATAAAGCAAGCCGAGGCGACGATCAGGGCTAGTTCGGCCGAGAATAATTGACGCGCGAAACCATAACCGATGCAGACGAAGATCAGTACCACCGCTTCGCCGGCCAGGATCACCCGCTCGCCGTAATGGTCGATCGCTCGGCCCAAGAGCGGTTTAAAAACTATGCCGATGATACCGCCGATCGCAAAGAGGGTGGCCAGGGATTGAGTCGGCTGTTCGTATATCGTTACCAGTATCCAGGGGGCGAAAGTAATAAATATCTGCTTGCGCGCCCCATAGAGCACGGTGAGAATGTAGTAGAGGCGGAACTTCCTGTTGAAAGTAAAGCGGGCCGAGACCGGCACCGGGCGGTTCTTGCGCATCAGCCAGATCAGCAGGGCGGCCACCAGGAAAAAGCCGGCGGCGGCAACGAAGGTCGTTGTGAAAGAAAGATCGAAGTATTTAAACCCGACGAACACGACCGCGCTTCCCGCGATCGCTGCCAGGTTACTCACGCCGTGCAGTTGGCCCAGGCGCTTGCCTGTCTTGCCTTTATGGGCTAGTTCCATGCCGATGTCCGCGTTGAGCGGCATGAAGAGATGCTGGCCCAGGCTGTAGATGAAGAGCCAGATCACCATTATAGAGTAGCTGCTGGACAGCAAGCCGAGTAGCATCGCGCCGGCTGCTGTCATTATCATCGCCAGCACTGCCAGGCGGCGGGTGCAGAAGAAAAAGAAGGCTGCGGCAACCAGCATCGTGATCAAGCCGGGGATCTCACGCGGGAATTCTAACAACGTACGCTGCAGGCTGGTTATCGCGAAGCGTTCATCCAGAAAGTTATTGAAGATGGTGTCGACTAGACTGTAGCCGAAGGCGAAGCAGACGATAGCTATCAGGAAAAGCATAAAGTCGCGCGAGATCAATCCAGGTTTGGTATTCATAGGGGGAGATTATAGCACAATGGGGCGTCTCCTTTACATCTGGTGTGACAAGAAAAGGCAGGTGTGGTAAAACGGTTGTTATCCCCGCATTTTGTGCTATACTCTCCCCTTCATGAAACAAGAAAATATTAGAAATATCGCAATAATTGCGCACGTGGATCACGGCAAGACCACGCTGGTCGATGAGCTATTCCAGCAGAGCGGCATGTTCCGCGATAACCAGGAAGTAGCCGTGCGCCTGATGGATTCGATGGACCTGGAGCGGGAACGGGGCATCACCATTGTCTCTAAGAACGGTTCTTTCCAGTATGCGGACAAGCTGGTGAATATCATTGATACCCCGGGCCACGCGGATTTTGGCGGGCAGGTGGAGCGGATACTCAGAATGGCCGATGGCGCGATGCTGCTGGTGGACGCGGCGGAAGGGCCGATGCCGCAGACCTATTTTGTGCTGAAAAAGGCGCTGGCGCTTAGCTTGCCGGTGCTGGTGGTGATCAACAAGGTGGACAAGCAAGCCGCCAGGCCTCACTGGGCGGTGGATCAGGTGTTTGATCTCTTCGGCCGCCTGAATGCCCCTGATGAGATACTCGATTTCCCGGTGGTTTTTGCCTCGGCGACAGAGGGCTGGTCCTCGCTTAAAGAGAACGAGAAGGGCAAGGATATGCGGCCGCTGATGGATAAGATAGTTGAGTTTTTTCCGCCGCCGCAGGGAGATGCCGCGGGTCCTTTGCAGCTCCTGGTCAGCTCGGTGGATCACTCCGCTTATTCCGGCAAGCTGGCGATCGGTAAGTTGACCAGCGGTTCGCTGGCCATTAATCAGGAGGTGGCGGTAGCCAAGGACGGTAAAGTTGTTTATACCACCAAGGTTAGCAAGCTCTTCCGCTTTGTCGGCAATGAAAAGCAACCGGCAGAAAACGTGATCTGCGGTGATGTTGCCGCGCTAGCCGGTATGCCTGATATTGAGATCGGCGAGACGATCACTGACCCGGAAAAGCCCCTGCCCCTGCCGGGCATCAAGATAGACCCGCCGACGATCAGCATCACCTTTATGGCCAACACCTCGCCTTTTGCCGGCAAGGAAGGCAAGTTCGTCACCTCGCGGCATATCAAGGAGCGTTTGGATCGAGAGGTGTTGAGCGATGTGGCTTTGCACGTTGAGCCCCAGCCGGGCAGCGGCGGATTCAAGGTTTCCGGTCGGGGAGAACTGCACTTGGCCATCCTGGTCGAAAAAATGCGCCGCGAAGATTATGAACTGCAGTTGACCAGGCCAAGGGTTATTTTCCGGGAGGAAAAAGGGGTGAAGCTTGAGCCCTTTGAGGAATTAACGCTCGATGTGGGCGAGGATATGGTGGGCGGAGTGATCGAATGCCTGGGCCAGCGCCGGGGCAACCTGCTCGGTATGCTAAATTCGGAAGGCGGCATGACTCGGATCACCTACCGCGTGCCGACACGGGGGCTGCTGGGTTTTCGCTCAGAGTTCATGACGCTGACCAGGGGGATGGGCACGATGAATTATGTCTTCGCCGAATATGGCAAGTATGCCGGTGATATCAAGCACCGCGTTAACGGTGTATTGATCTCAATGGAAGCGGGCAAGACTACGGCCTATGCCCTGGACGGCTTACAGCCAAGAGGGGTATTGTTCATTGGGCCGGGAGAAGAGGTCTATGTCGGTCAGGTGATCGGCGAGCATAACCGCGAGGCTGATATCAAGGTCAATCCCTGTAAGGGAAAGAAGCAGACTAACATGCGTTCGGTATCGGCCGATGATGCCGCTGTGCTGGCGCCGCCGAAATTGATGGGGCTGGAGGACGCGATGGAATTCATCAATGACCAGGAGGTGGTGGAGGTAACGCCCGGCGCGATCCGTTTGCGCATGGCGTAGGCGGGATAGAAAATTCTGAATTATGAATTCTGAATGCTGAATTGTAAGTACCAGGTTCCAGATTCTAAGTACCCAGAATACAGGATACACGATTAGTCGCGGGGCGCGGTAAACCAACCGTCGAACCCTTTGACTCATTTCATTCGCTTCCGCCTTCGTCAAGGGCTACGGCGGACATGCAGGGCCGGCTGTCAAAGGTCGAAGGTCAAACGTCAAACGTCAAACGTTGTAGACCAATGATATTCGGGGACGACCGCTTTTGCGACCGTCCCCGTTTTTTATCTGGTTTGTCACACCTGCGAAAGCAGGTGTCCAGTACCTAATGGATTCCTGCTTCCTACTTCGCCCCTGCGCGGATATTGTTAATGGAGCAGTTCACCCTCGTACTCGATGCCTTTCTCAGCGGCCTGAGTCTTGATGCTGTCGAAGATCTGCGCGTCAAAGGAATCCTTGTCAGTGCCGCCCTTGGCCGCGATCTGTTTGGTGATATGTTGTTGGCGCTGTTTTGAGAGCTCGGCGATCTTCGCCTGGATCTCGGCGCGCTTTTTCGCCTTCTCCTTCAGGTAGATTTCGAGCTCCTGGTCGCTCTTTTTACGCAGTTCCAGGGGCAGGTGCTCCTTCTTTATCTTCGAGAGGTCCTTGCCTTTCTCAGTGATGTCATATACGAGTTCATTATCACCGAGCAGGTTCTTTGCGCCGGCAGCACCGGCATTATAAGAGCTGCGCGCGGCGATAGCGGGAGCGGAAGCCTCCGCGTAGATCTCGCTGGATACCCGCTTTTTTGCCTCGGCCCGGCGCATGGCCTTTCTGTCGCCGTAATAAACACGCGTGTCATCGAGGCTGCGCGAGTAGCTGGCCAGCTCGTCGTCGTAGGGCGTGGAATAGCAGACGGCACCGCCGGACTGCTGGGTGCGGAAGTACTGGCCGTGGCCCAGGCGTGCTATTTTTTTCCAGACGGGCGTGGTGTTTGGATCGTTACCGCACTGAATGGTGTTGATCACGATGTCCCGCCGTGCGGCCTTGCGGCAGCTAACATGAAATTTCACGTCCTGCTGATAATCCATGTGCGGCGGCGCGTCGCCTACCAGATAAATGACGCGGTAGACATCGCGGCCCTTACTCCACTGGATGTTGTTGACCGCTTCGGCTAGCGCCTGGTTGACGCTTTCGGGACCGTCACCGCCACCCTGCGCCTGGAACTGCATTAGTTGGCCGTAAACCGCGTCGAGATCGTCCGTCAACTGTGTCAGTGTCGTCACATAGGCATCGCCCCGGTCGCGATAGCCGATAAGCCCCATCCTGATCTCGGGCGCGGGCCGGGTCTGCGCCAGGGTGTTAGCGATCGACCAGATCTTGCCCTTGGCTCCCTGGATCAGCCCGCCCATGCTGCCGGTGGTATCCAGTACGAAAACCACCTCGATCTCAGGCGTATGCGAATGGGCACACGCGCCGAAAAAGACCGTCACCGCTACTGCCAGTACCTGCAAATTTTTCTTGAACATCGCTCATCTCCTTTTTTATGGTTATGTTCTTTAGACCGGGGAAGAGGGGGAAAGTTCCAAGGAAATAGTTTTTTTACCACTAAGACACTAAGTTCACAAAGGAAAGACTTTGGAGAAAATCTTTGAGATAACGGCAAGAAACTCTCTTCGCAATCAGGAGAGCATTTTTGGTTTTATCGGTGTTATCTAAAAAGGCCGTTTCTCTGTGAACTCTGTGGCTCTGTGGTGAATGTCCCGCCCGAATGGAGATGCGGCGTAGTATGCTACTTGGTGTTATAATGATAGGGGTTCGCGCAAAGCAACAAAATAAGAATCCTCGGGCTAACGCCTGCGGTATTCTTGTCCCGATATGTGCGTCCGCTAAAGCGGACGATATATATATAACGCTTCCTCCACGAGCTTACGCTCGTGGTATTCGCGCGCAACGGAATAAACAGAACTAAATCACGATCGGTCGGTCTAAATGATAGAGCGGGATAAGGGACGTGGCGGCGAGGAGGACAAGCTTCTGATCGAGGCTTTCCTCGCGGGCGAGAGGCAGGCTTTTGACCAGCTTGTCCTCAACTATCAGGATAGAATATATAGTCTTTGCTATCGTTTTATGGGTAACCGCGAGGACGCTGATGACGCGGCGCAGGAGGCGTTCATGCGGGCATACCGCGCGCTTAAAGATTTTCGGGGCGAAGCGGCCTTTGGTACCTGGCTCTACCGTATCGCCGTTAACGTCTGCAAGAACCGCCTGGCTTCGTTGGCGCACCGCGTCAAGCGAAAATTATTGCGCCTGGGGGACGGCGAGGGCGAGGTAAGGGACGTAGTGAACGGCGCGGGTACGCCGAGCACAGTAATGGAGAAGAGAGAGCAGCAACAGTTGCTGGAGCGAGCGATCAACGCTCTGCCGCAGGACCAGAAGGTGCTGGTGGTGCTGCGCGACGTCGAAGGGTTGTCTTACGAGCAGGTGGTGACGGCGACGGGTGAGAACCTGGGTACGGTGAAATCAAAACTGGCGCGGGCGCGCGCCAGGATCAGAGAGGAATTTAGAGGCAAACTATAAAACGCAGAGGACGCGGAACCCCGCCGGGGCGCGGAGAGCGCGAAAAAGGGCTTATAACATTAAACGGAAAACTGCTGATAAACTATTTATGAAAAAGTGCCTGGAGATAAAAGGAGAACTGGAGGGATACGCGCGGGGCGAGCTGGGAAACAAGCGCCGCGCTGAGGTGAAGGAACACCTTGATCTCTGTGATAACTGTCGCCGCGAGCTGGTGGAACTCAGCGCCTATTTCGAGGG
>JAUXIB010000127.1 GCA_030621225.1 candidate division FCPU426 bacterium | reverse complement strand
CAAGGGCTCCGGTCGCCAAAGGCGACCCCGTGCCTTCCCTCCGCCGAATACGGAAAAGGAAGGCACCGAGGAAAACTATCCCGTCCTTGCAAAACGCAAGGGCCTGCAAGGGGGACTTCCAGTCCCCCTTCTAAACCCCCTGGTCAAAGGCGCCTTCATCCCCGCGGCAAGCCGCGGGGGATTCGGCTAAATAGTCGCTAAATACCCATGTCCGCCGTAGTCTAGACGAAGGCGGGAACGACTAACGACCAGCTCGCTGACCACCGTCCCCCGTCCACTGACCACTGTTTTCATAACTAAGAATTCAGCATTCATAATTCATAATTTGGTGTCTAATCCTGCCTCAGAATTTGATATACTAGCATTGATAATGAAGATACGTTTTTTGGCATTTTTTTTACTGAGCATGTTGTTTGCGTCGAACGCGTTCTCTCAGGATGATGCCGTAAGCTATTATGAATACGGCAACGACCTTTTTTCTCAAGGGAACTATGACCAGGCGATAGAATATTATCGTCAAGCTATTAGTTTGAATGCTGATTTCTGGCAGGCTTACCAGGGACTTGGCACCAGCTATTATATGAAGGGCGACTATCCGACCTCATTGGCTCAAGTCAGCGAAGCGCTGATGCTAAACCCCGGCGACAAAGATCTTATAGCTTTCAAGGGCCAGTTGGAGGCGTTGGTTGGCGCGGCCAGGAGTGACCTGGAGACCATCGCGGCTCCGTCTCAGGGTGAGCCCGGCGCAGCGGCGATCGACATATCTCACTTTCAGGAGCGTTCGCTTGATAAGATCGATCTCCAGGGCCAATACTACTTTAGTTTTAACGTCGGCCTGTGCAAGATCTGGGAGGACGTTTACGAGCAGATTGCGGCGGAGTATAATCCGTACGCTGATACTGTTGTATCCGTTGATAGCCATGAATATGTGCCCGGTAAGGCGGCGATCAACATCCATTTCGGCGGTGGTAAGCAGATAGGCCGCTATTTTTTGCTTGGTTTGGGGGTCATTTACAGCAAAGTGAAATTACTGGAGAGCAAGACGGTTGTTGAGCCGCTCACTGGACCGTCTGCTTCAACCGTTTTGGAAATGGACGCGAGCGGTAATCTGATGGTGATCGGGCCCGAGCTGATGGTCAAGTTTCCCATGGACTCGTTCATTTTTCTGTTGAGGGGGGGGATCGGGTACGCGCGTGGTAGTATGGAGGAATCAATAAGTGGTATTTTGGAGGAATCAATAAGCCGTAGTTATAGCCCCCCGGATGCCGGAGCTTTGCTCGGTTGGTCGGCTGCTTCCAGCGGTTTGGCGGTATCATTGGGTGGGGAGATGGCCGTGCCCATCGGTTCAGCGATGTTCGTCAGCCTGGAGGTCTCTGTGCTTGCAGCGGCGATGGGGAATTGGATTGGCGCGCAGCAGAATGAAGATGTTGGCTCGCTTGATGGCGTGCTGATGGAGGGGGATAATTGGGGCTCCTCGGAGGTGCTCGGTTATTGGATGCGTGTTGTCGGCGATGATAATGTTAGCGAGGCCGAAGCGGCGGGTTTAAGCAAAGCTAAAATAAACCTGGGCGGCTATGCTTTACGGTTTGGTTTTGGTTTTCAATTCTGAGGTTCTTCTTGTTTGTGTTTGAAGAGAAAACGGCTTTCACCACAACGACACGACGTTAACGACTCTTTTTGGATAACGACACTTACCACGACGACACGACGCTAACGGCTCTTTTTTGGATAACGGCGAAAGGCAGGGAGCCACAGAGGTCACAGAGACCACAGAGGAACGACTTGGGAGAGAATACTTTGGGTAAAGGCAAAAAGCTCTCTCCGTAATAAGGGGAGCAGTTATTGGTTTCAGCGGAGCACTTGAAGGCAAACGAGACCACAGAGGAAGCGCAGAGAACGGCTTTGATTCTCGGTGGTCTCAGTCAGCGTCTCTGTGGCCTTTGCCGACCGCAAACGTCCCTTGTGGAGCAGCAATTGATGACTATTGCCGGCGAGCGCACTGAGTAGTGAGTGAAAGGAAAGAACTCTGTGAATTCTCATTTTACTCTGTGTCTCTGTGGTGAAAACACGGTATTTACTTGTAAACGAACCAACTGATTTGGAGATGAGCCAATTTTGAAAATGTAACGGGTGCGAAGTTAAAACACTGATTGTATATGCATAAGCATCTTCAATATTTGATTCTGTTTCTAGTACTAACGGCTGTTGGCCTTGACGGCCCTCTTTTGGCGCAAGGCCTGGAAGCGCCGGAGCCTACGGTGGCGAAGCACGCTTTTACCGAAGAGTACATAATAAGTTTAAAGATGGGGATGATAATGGGCGGTGATTTCAGCAGGTTTTCCCGCTGGGTCGATCAGAAAACGCAAGATTGGGAAGCGTCAGACACGCAGAGACTTGAGGAGCATCAAGCTGATCCCCTGTATCAGAATGTTTCTTTGGCTATTCATAAATCTGATACCAGCGTGGGCGATAGTCGTTACGGAATTCAGTTTGGCGGCGGCAAGCGCATGGGCAAGGGATGTTTGCTTGGCGCGGATATTTTCTACGATGGTTTTAATGTCTGTGCCGCCAATCATGATAGAACACTCCGTTATCAGGAAGCGCTATTGTCGAAAGAATATAGTTCGCGCGACGCGGAGATGATATTAGTAAGGAGCACTCGTCTGGCGCTTATACCTATGGCCGCTGTTATCAATCGTTTAAGTGGGTTTACCGTATTGGGGAAGTTCGGGGCGGGGATGCTTTGGACCGGTATGGATATAGATTGGCTGATGGAAGACAATGACAATGACAGTGATGGTTATAGTTATAGTAGACTGGACAACAGGTATTTTGCGAATAGGTCCTGTAATTTTGTTTTGATGTTTGGCGCGGAAGCGATAATGTCCATTTTTGACGGTCCCTTTGTTGCTAGCCTGGCTTTCGATTGTTTCTATACTAAAGCGTCGGTGCTTTACGGGACCTGTTATTGGGACATAGACGATTCCGTTGAGGGTTCGTCCGCGGGGAGATACTACGGCGCGGTTATGGACAAGGAGGAGCTAGACGGCAGTTACGAAATGATGGTGGTTCCCAAGGAAAACATTATTGCTTATGGGGATGAGGGCTGGCAGTTGGTAGATTTTTCGTATGGTTCGATAGCTGTGCGCTTGGGAGTGGGGGTGCAATTTTAAAGCGCGGATTGCGCGGAAGCGCCTTGTGGGCGCACGCGGATTACGCGGAATGTCTGGGAGTGGGCGTGCAGTTTTAGGAACGCAGATTTGTGGCTTCTCACTGTAATATTAGATGGCGAGAAGCCACGAGAACACTTTCAGTGTTCGTACCGCTGATTACACGCTGATCGCGCGGATTGTCTGTGAACAGGGGCCAGGTAAGGAATTCTGAATTCTGAGTTATGAAAACGGTGGTCCCTACTTCGCCCCCATTCCTGTCTTCCGACAGGAAGACATGGGGGCTACGTAGGGCAGGCAGGGGTCGGGGGTTGGTGGTCAATAGACTGGGAATGGGTGGCGAGCTACGAGCCCTTCGACAAGGCTCAGGGCAGGCTACGAGCTACGAGCTACGAGCTTTTTGCCGTACTCATACCCCTTCTTGAACGCCTTCAGATTCAGCTCTTCGGTGCCTTTGGGTACGGAGGCAGTGATCGCTTTCTTGGCCGCTTTCTCACTCAAGAGGTTGCTGATCGCGGAGAAGAACCCCACCATCACGATGTTTAAGACCAGCTTGCGCCCTAACTCTTCGGCGAAGCGTGTGGCCGGTATGCTGTAGCTTTTTATCCCTTTGATTGTGTCATCCGGCTGAACCAGGTCTTCCTCGTAAAGCAGTACGCCGTCCTTTTTCAGGTCAGGCGAGAATTTTGTATATGCTTCCTGGGACATTACTACCAGGGTGTCAGGCTTGGCGACATAAGGGTAGAGGACGGGTTCCGCTGAGAGGATCACCTGCGCGCTGCAAGCACTGCCGCGCGCCTCAGGTCCGAATGCCTGGGTCAGGGTGGCGTGCTTGCCGTCATAGATGGAGAAGGCCTTGCCGATGATGATCCCCGAGAGGATCACCCCCTGCCCGCCAAACCCGCCGATCCTTATTTCTGTAGGTGCTTTGCTCATTCTTTATTCGCCGATTACACTGATTACACGCTGATTACGCTGATTAGCTTGATCGCTGATTACACACTGATTTATGGCTTCTAACTGCAATATTAGATGGCGAGAAGCCACGAGAACACTTTCAGTGTTCGTACCGCTGATTCAAATTCGCGCAGTTGTTCTCCGCGTAATCCGCGCAGTCGTTATCTGCGTAATCCGCGTTTAAATTTTGGTCTTTATCCCCTCATACTTCTCATACTTATCGCCCATGGTTTCGCTTAGGCGCCTGTTCATATCGTCCAGGAAGGTGGGCATTTCGCGGTCTACGAATTTGCCCACGGTGATTTCCCCTTGGAAATCAAGTCCTACGTCTTTGGTCTGCGCATCGTCCTTGCGCACGCTATTTTCCTTTAAATATTTCATGAAGGCCAGCCCATCGCCCAGCTTGTTGCGCCGTTGGTAAAGCGTGGGGCAGGGGCTGATGATCTCAATAAACCGAAACCCTTTTTTCCCCAGCGCTTCGGCCATGCATTTGGCCGTCTGGCGTACATGATACGAGGTCCAGCGGGCGACGAAGGCCGCGCCGCATGATTCGGCCAGATAGGGTAGGTTAAAGGTCTTCTCAAAGTTGCCATAGGGGGCGGTTGAGGCAATGGCGGAATAGGGAGTGGTCGGTGTTAATTGTCCGCCGGTCATGCCGTAGGTGTAGTTGTTGACACAAATTACCAGTATGTCTATGTTGCGCCGTGCGGCGTGGATGAAATGGTTGCCGCCGATGGCGAATAGGTCGCCGTCACCACTGTAGACCACGACATTCAGCTTGGGATTGGCGAGCTTGAGCCCGGTGGCGAAGGGGATGGGGCGCCCGTGCGTGGTGTGGAAAGAATCCAGCTTGAGATAGCCCGCTACCCGGCCGGTGCAGCCGATGCCGGAGACGAGGGCTGTCTTGTCCAGGTCGGTCTTGGTATCTTCCAGGGCGCGTGCGAAGCAGTTCACCGTGGTGCCGATGCCGCAGCCCGGGCACCAGATGTGCGGCATGCGTTCCATGCGCAACAACGGCTCTATGGGGTTGGTCGGTTTTTTTTCTTCTGTGCTCATTCTAACTCGTGCCTTATATCTAGTTTGCTATGCTCTGTATTTGGTCGTTAGTATTTGGTATTTGGTTGTTAATTAAATACTAAATATCAACCCATTCGGCTCGCTCAGGGCAGGCCGACTAAAGACTCGCTTGCTGATCACTGTCCACCGACCACTGACCACCTACATCCGGCATCCTGTATCCGGCGTGCTTTTTTCAGCATTCATAACTCATAATTCAGAATTCCTTATCCCGAGCCTCTATTTCAAGCTCTGCTTTATCGCTTGCAAAATAACTTCCGGTTCATGCACCATGCCGCCGGCATGCGGCACCAGGCTCACTTGGGCCTGTCCCTTTACTATCCGTTCCAGCTCCAGCACTACCTGGCCCATATTCATTTCCGGCATCACGAAGGATTTAACCTTGGGGACCAATTCCAAAATACGTTTGGCCGGGAAGGGCCATACTACCTTGCACTGGATATGTCCTACCTTGAGTCCCTCGGCTCTGGCCATATCGATGGCCCGGGCGGCGATGCGCGAGGTGATGCCGTAGGAGACGACCACGCATTCCGCGCCTTCTGTGCCGTCTTCTTCCAAGTGTGTGATCTTATCGGCGTTCTTATTGATCTTATCCATCAGGCGGCGTACTAACTGGTCTTGGCAGATATGGTTCATCACCGGGTAGCCGCGCTCGTCGTGGGTCAGTCCGGTGATATGAAAACGGTGGCCGTCACCGACTTTGACCAGATCGGGGACCATGTCCGGCCCGGGCTTGTAAGGCAGATATTCTCCGGGTTTGGCCTTGGTGAAACGCCGCGGGTAGATCTTTATTTCCTCGGCCTTGGGGATGATCACCTTTTCAGTCATATGTCCCACACACTCGTCGAGCATCATCATTACCGGTACGCGGTATTGCTCGGACAGGTTAAAGGCCTCTATAGTCAGGTCGAAAGCTTCCTGGGGCGAGTTCGGGGAGAGGGCGATTATTTCATAGTCACCGTGTGACCCCCAACGGGCCTGCATCATGTCGGCCTGACCGGGAAGAGTAGGCAGACCGGTAGAAGGACCGCCGCGCTGTACGTTCACAAAGACACACGGTGTCTCCAGCATTACACCCAGCCCGATATGCTCCATCATTAGTGAGAAGCCGGGACCGGAGGTGACGGTCATCGCTTTGGCCCCCGCCCAAACGCCGCCGTAGATGGCAATGGAGGAGGCAATTTCATCCTCCATCTGGATGAACATCCCGCCGACCTGGGGGCAACGCGCCGAAAACCTTTCCACGACTTCGGTGGAAGGCGTTATCGGGTAGCCGGCGACGAAGCGGCAGCCGGCGGCCAGGGCGCCTTCACAGCAGGCGTGGTCGCCGTCTAGGTAATGGGACCCGGTCAATACGCCCTTTGGATCTGCTGTGATCATTTTGTTAGTCATTATCGCCGATTCTCCGGCTCGCCGGTTCGGTTAGTCGTCTTCTTCTATCTTTGTCGCCCATATCGCGAATTCTGGGCAGTATAACGCGCAGAGGTTGCAGTTGGAGCAGGCTTCGGGGTTAGCTACGCGCGGCGGATGATAACCCTTTTTATTAAATTCATCAGACATCACCAGCACCTTGGTGGGGCAAAAGGCAACGCAGAATTCGCACCCCTTGCAGCGGTCGTCTATGATATGTACTTTCCCGCGAGGTTTCTTCGGCTTGCTTTTAATGGAGTTTTCAGACATCAAATATTGTTCTACTATGCCCCAAAGGTGAAGACAACATAAAGCAGGGTAAGTATAGTAATTACCTTAAAAACTGTCAAGGGAAAAACCGCTTGACCTTAAGCGCCAATATGGTATAATTCACTCAATTCCTTCAGGGCTGGGTGAAATTCCCGACCGGCGGTAAGGCACTGAAAGGCCAAGCCCGCGAGCGGTCCCTTTAGGTAATGGGCTACTTCTCTTCGCGGAGAACGCGGAACGGTTGCTGGCGCAACCGCGCGGAGTACGCGGAGAGGCTTCCGCGTTAGATAGCTCATTGCCGATTACGGGTTCGCAGAGTCCGGTGAGATTCCGGCGCCGACAGTTATAGTCTGGATGAGAGAGGGAATTCTGCGTGGTTGTCGCCCCGTGAAAAGGGGGGCCGTGTTTGAACGCCCTGGATGAAGGGGCGTTTTTCTATTTCGGGGCTCGTAGCTCGTAGTTCGTAGCTCGGGAAAA
>JAUXIB010000076.1 GCA_030621225.1 candidate division FCPU426 bacterium | reverse complement strand
TGGGGGCATTGCAATTCCGTTGGCATGTAGGGGCGCGATTAATCGCGCCCTAGGGTTCAATGAATTTAACCCCTACAGGTCTTTTGCGCGTGCGTGCCCCCGTAACTGAGGCTTTACGAGATAATGATAATTAAGCTTGCGGATTATAGGTTAAATAGGGTATAATCAGCGGTTATTCGATTTGGTATTAAAGGAGGGAAACAGTGCCCTGCGGAAGAAAGAGACATAAGAACAAGATTAAGACGCATAAGCGCAAGAAGCATCGGAAGAAAACGCGTTGGAAGCGTATGCAAGCCGGTAAATAGTATTGTCCACGAAGAACACTATAGCGTAGATAACGCGGTTGGTTCCGTTGGGAGCTGCTAGGCTGCAAGGAACTTGAAGACCGTTTTTGACGTGACCTTTTTGTGGATGAGACTATGGTGAAACGCGTTGAATTATCAAAGCTGATCAAAGAATTGTCTGGGTATCTCAAACAGCCCCTTTTGGCTATAGCCATCGGGGCTGTCTTTGTTTTTGCGGTTTTGCACCTGAGTGGAACAGGAATGCACTCGCCTTTTTGGATGCTCTATCTTCTGCCGTTGTGCCTGGCAGCTTATCTTTACGGATTTGAGACTGGACTAGTATTTACGCTTGGGGTGTTTGCGGTTGAGGCGGTGTGGATCTATTTTACCGGAGGAATATTTGTCCGGGCGCGGTTGTTGTTTTTGTTCTTGCAAGGGGCGCTGGCGGGGGTGTTTGTTTATGCTGCGGCTTATTTGGGGACAGCGTTGCCCGGTCACGGCCTGGGTTGGAAGCGCAAGGCTACAGGGGCACGGCAGGCTGTGCCTCTGCTTACCGCGCATGAACTGCAAAAAGTACGCCGAGAGAGTGAAGAGGAACTCCGGGCGGGGATCCGGGAGATCCTCTCGTTAATACGACGTGGCACTTCTTCGTTGAGCGCCGCTTATTATTGCGCGCAGGGGGAGGGAGTGAGCTTTTTGGCGGGAGAAGGAGAATTGCCGTTTTTAGAAGACGTTGGCGCGAAAATGGGGCAGGGACTATTGGGCAAAGTTTATCAGGAAGGGCGGGAGGTGCACATCCCTCGTTTGAAAAAACAAGGAGATGATTTGATACCGCACCACGAGGATAGTGAGCCGGTGCGCTCCCTGTTGTTGTTGCCCTTGTGCGAGGACAAGCAGACGAAAGGGATCCTTTTCCTGGTCGCGGGGAAAGAGGATGCCTATCGGGAGCGGGAAGTACGACTAGGTGATTATGCTTTGCGCGCGATCGCCAGGGCCTTTACAGAGATGGATCTACGCAAAAGTTTTCGCGAAAGCGCGGGGACTTGGGCAACCTTGAGCAAAGTCAGCGAGAGCCTTTTTGCTTCCATCGATATAGAAGAAGTGATGCGGGTGGCAGTGAGGACCCTGGTGGAATTGGTGGAGTGCGAGAGCGGGATGATCGCTTTAACCGCGGTAGACAATGGGCAACTGCGGATAGTGTTGGCTAACGATAACGAGCGGGGGTTCGTTCGCCGGCGTGAGGAGCTGGTGCAAGAGGAAAATATAATTTCTTTTCTGCAGCGCGAGCAGCAGCCGCTTTTTTATCGCGGTGAGGCGCCAGCCGGTCTGTTGCCGGCTCTGCGCGGCGGCAGCCGACGGCAGGAATTAAAAAGCTTCGCCTTGCTTCCCCTGGTGGAGGACAAGCAGCTAAGCGGCTATATTAGACTGGGTAGTGTGGCGGCCGATCATTTTAGTGGCTACCATGAGCAGGTGCTGGAATTGGCCGCGGGAATGGTGTCGATGGCCGTAAGCAATGCCCGCTTGCATCGCGAGGTGGCGAGGCTGGCGGAAAAGGACGGCTTGACAGGCTTGTTTAATATCAGCTGCTTCCGCAAGATCTTCGCGGAGAAACTGGAGCTGGTGAAAAGTTTAAAAGGGGCGCTCTCGTTGTTGATGTTGGATCTGGATCACTTCAAGCAAGTCAATGATCGGTATGGGCATCTGGCCGGCGACCAGGTGCTCAAAGAAACAGCGGCGGTACTGGCGTCCTGTCTGCGTGAGGATATAGATATTGCCGCTCGTTATGGCGGGGAGGAGTTTGTGGTGATGCTGCCGGGGATGCCACGGGAAGAGGGGATGAAGGTGGCGGAGCGGCTGCGCGAAAGTATCGCCAAGACGGTGAATGTTGGGGAAGACAGCGCGGCGCAGACGGTATCGATCGGCGTAGCTTCTTTATATGATAACGGCGAAGAAGTAGAGAAAATAATCGAGTCCGCTGATCAGGCGCTTTATCAGGCCAAAGAGGGGGGCAGGGATCAGGTGCGGGGGGCGGAGGCGACTAGGGATAAGAATTATGAATTATGAGTTACGAATTATGAGTTAAGCCCGAGCTTTGAAGAAATGGATAAACGAAGAGCAAGAGAACTGTTGCGGATTTACCGGGACGAGTTATTAGACAAGGTAATGCCCTTTTGGTTGAAATACGGTGTTGACCGTAAACATGGTGGTTACTATGGGGGGGTAGAACGTGACGGTGAAGTTTATGACCGGGACAAGTATGGTTTGTTCCAGGGTCGCGTCGCGTTTATGTTTTCGCATCTGTGTAATCTCTGGGAGAAGCGTCAGGAGTGGCTGGAGGCGGCGAAGCAGGGCGTGGACTTCATTAAAAAGCATGCCTTCGACGTTGACGGAGGCATGTATTTTCGCCTGACCGAGGACGGGCGTCCGCTCCATCGTTCCCGGGCAATCTTTGGTGAGTCTTTTGCCGTGATGGCTTTAGCTGAATACGCCAAGGCCGCGGGCGATGAAGAGGCCGCGGCCCTGGCAAAGGATGTTTACTGGCGCCTGGTGGATAGGGTCAGGAACTCGGGAACGGCGCAGGATAACAGTTACCCTGAGAACAGACCCGTAGTGACACACGGCGTGCCGATGATCATGCTTAATACCACTCAGATGATCCGTGCCGCCTTGCCGGACGGGGATTATCAACAGGTAGCCCGCGAAAACCTGGATAAGATCCTTAAATTGCACTACAAGCCCGAGCGGGGAATGGTGCTGGAGACAGTAGGGCCGGCGGGGGAGGAGTTGGACACTCCCGAGGGACGCTGCCTCAACCCCGGACACATGATAGAATCGGCCTGGTTTGTGATGCGTGAGGGCGAGCATTTGGCTGATCAAAAGGTCATCGAGGCTGGTATGTCTATCGCTCGGCACGCTATGCGCTTGGGCTGGGACGACAAGCATGGTGGGCTATTCTCCTTTCTGGACGCTGAGGGTAAGACGCCGCAGCAACCGGAGTGGGACATGAAGTTGTGGTGGCCGCATACGGAGGCGCTTTACGCGCTCTTGCTGGCGACGCACCACTCGCGGGAGGCGGGCTTTATGGAACTATTTGATAAGGTACACGAGTGGACCTTTAAATATTTCCCGGACCGGGAATATGGCGAATGGTATGGTTACTTGCATCGGGATGGTTCGGTGGCTAATGATCTGAAGGCTTCCACTCTCAAGGGTTGTTTTCATGTGCCCAGGGCGCTGTTGTATTGTGTGAAGTTGTTGGAAAGAATACTTAAAAACTCGTAGTTCGTAGCTCGATACTCGTAGCTCGGGATTGCTAAAAAATACTCCCGAGGTGCATGGTGTTAGATCACCGGGAGTGAGGGACTCGAAACAATGAACGCTGAATTCACCTTCGAAAAATTCTGTGCCGAGGCGGATAGGATAGTGGACGAGTTGCCTGAGGAGATGAAGCGGGGCGTAGCGGTATTCGGCGAGGAGCATCAGCGCGAATGTCAGGCCTTCACCGACGGACGCGAAAAGGGACGCGATCTTATCTTTGGCTATTTTCAGAATTTTTATGGTGGTAAACGTATTGTGTTGTGCTACTGGGCCTTTAAAGAGTGGGCTCGTTCTCAAGGGGTTAATTATGATTGGCAGAGGCACTTGTGGGACGTCGTGGCGCATGAGTTTCAGCACTATCTGGAGAGCGATCTGACGTATCAGCCGCTTGCCGAAGCGGAAAAGGAAAAATTCAAGGGCGACTGAAAAGTTGTCCTACCATCAGCGTGTAGGGGCGGACCTCTGCGTCCGCCCGCGCATCCCGGAGGGGTGCGGTTAAGCAACAGGATAATCATTGGAGGAAACCATGCAGTGGGAAAACCTAACAGCGAAAGACTTTCCGGGGGCGGTGAAGAAAGCAAAGGGTGTTTGTGTCATGGCCCTGGGGTGTATCGAGAAACACGGCGAGCACTTGCCCGTAGGCTCTGATATGTTCGCTGCGCTGCATCTGGCGCGCGAAGCGGCGAAGCTAGAGCCGGCCGTTGTTTTTCCACCTTACTACTTCACCCAGATCCAGGAGGCAAAGCATCAGCCGGGCACTCTCGCTGTCTCCCAGGAAGTGATGTGGAAACTGCTGCTGGAGTGTTGCGAGGAGATATCACGTAACGGGATGAAAAAAATAATCCTGCTCAACTCGCATGGCGGCAATAATTATTTTCTGCCTTACTTTGTGCAAATGATGCTGGAGAAACAACGAGACTATGTTGTCTACTGCCCTCCGTTGGCAGGATATCGCGGCGAAGAAATGGTACAAGAGGCCGTGACGGATAAGAAGTTTAAAAAGGGGAAGAAACAACCCGATATGCATGGTGGCCACAAGGAAACAGCAATCCACCTGGCTACCATTCCCAACTTGGTCAAGATGCAGGACATCGTGCCGGAGAGGGGGAGAGACTTAAATAGGATGGGCAGCCTATCCGAAGTGATGACGCCGGTGTTCTGGTACGCGCGTTTCCCGCACCATTACGCGGGAGACGCCAGGCCCGCCACCGCGCAAGCGGGAGAAATGATCCTGGAGATGCGGATACGAGCTGTGGCGAGGATAATCAAGGAAGTGAAGGCGGACACCGTGGCGCCGAGGTTAATGAAGGAGTTTTACGCAAAGACGAGACACAAGTTTTTCTAGAGATCGGCGAGATACGAGATGCGAGATACTGGGCAGCGTAGTATAATAGTGTTATAATCCCTTCGTTAATCAAGGAGAATTGATGATGTGTGAAATATCTCGCAAAGCCGTAACGTTTGTTTTTCTTCTTGCCGTTTATCTTTTGCTGCAGGCGTCTTCTTTGAACGCCCGCTTGATCGTCGGCAGCCCAGCCCCTGATTTCAAACTCCAGGATTTAAACGGCAACTACGTCAAGCTGTCGGACTTCAAAGGCAAGAAGCACGTGATCATTGATTTCTGGGCAACCTGGTGCGTCCCCTGTCGCATGGTGATGCCGGTATTACACAAGGCCGCTGATCGTTACGCGGCCGCCGATGTGCAGGTCATCTCGCTAAATCTGAGAGAAGATCATAAAAAGATAGCTAAATTCATCAAGGGTAATGATTTCGGGTCTTTTGTGGTGTTGCGTGACGCGAGCGGTAAGGTAGGAACCCTTTACGGGGTGCGGGGCATCCCCCACTTGGCTTTCATAGACAAGCAGGGAAATTACCGGGGGAATCGTACCGCTACGGAGTTTATGACTGTCGGCGCTTATGCCGCGCCGATGAAAGAGTATTTTGGCGTGGAGGATCCGATGCGGCCCGGGGTTTCAGCCTATGATCCGGCTCGCCCGCCAAAGGGAGGACTGGTGCTGGCTGATTTCCGCGAAGGTTTGGGCGAATGGGAACTGATCAGCGATGGTAAGATGAAGGGTAAGTCGACCGTAGTACTTGGCACGGGCAAAACTATGGTTTTGAACTTTGATCTGATCAAATCTAAAAAGTGGAAAGGTCCTTTTGCCGGGCTTAACTGGCTGAGTAAAAAAACGCAGGATTTATCCGGTTATAAGAAGATCGTTGTTATTGTCGCTCGGAGTTGGCAGGCGGAACCCGGGCGGAGTCATGCTTTTTTTGAAGTTGCCTTCGGCGAGGGCAAGGGCTCTGAAAGTCTGCCGATGGGCATGGTCGAGATCCCGCTTAGTGACAAGCTCTCGGTGATAGAGCTGGATATGGCTTCTTTTGAACTTTCTGCCTGGACTAGTCGCAAGTTCAAGGTTAAGGAAATAGACTGGACTAAATTCCGCGGGCTGGAATTATTCGTGCAGGTGGAAAATACCGACGCCAAAGGAAGCTTGTCATTGTTGGAGATCAGGGCGGTCAAGTGATCACTAATCGCCGCCTTGAGTTCCATGGGTTTACCCGTGGGTGAATGGCGTGCGGCGGCGATTTGTTAGGGCACAGAAAGCTGTGCCCCTTGGGATGTAGAATTACGATAGTACACAGCTAGAGAATCAACGCCGCATCCTGAATTCGAAGAATTCAGGTCAAGCGCAGCATGTAAAAAAGGTAGATAACCGCGGGCAAATGCAATATGCCAGAGTGCCGTGCCTGCCTCGCCGTAGCCTTGGCGAAGGCGGGGGCTTGCCCGTGGGTATCTACGGACTGTTAAAAAGTATGGATGTTGACCGTTTGACTAAGATATTTACTCCGTTTAGTGGTAAGGTTGACGAATTGATCCCCCTCCTCCGGTCTGCGCAGATGGTTTTCAAATCCACAGTCGTTTTGCTGATGGCTACGGTTGTTACTCGATCTTTGGTTTGGGCGGAAACCATTAGCGGTCGGAGCGAGAATTTCGCTATTAAGATCCCTGTGACAGTATCGTCTCTGACCATACTTCTAGCGGTGTTATTGGGTCTTGCCGTAGCAACTTGGACGTTCGTTTTGGTGAAGACGAGAAAGAAAGTGACCAGAGACAGGGGGCCGGGAGTCGAGGATGTTGACAGGATTAAAGGAGATGATGACCGGCGGTAAGTACGGAGTGCTGCTCCTGGGTTTTGCAATGGTATATGCCTTGCTGCCTGGCGCCGAGGTGCGGAATGTCGTTGCCAAGCAGGGGATAGGGAGCAACGATGTGCATATTTACTATGACATAATTGATGAGCGGGAGAGCAGCTGGCAGGTGAGCGTGAGAATAATGGGAACGGAAGGGGAACTGCAACTCAGTGCCCAGGCATTGGCGGGTGACGTTGAAAAAACAGTTGTCTCTGGTGTAAAAAAACATGTTATCTGGCATGCGGATAGAGATTATTCTGAGCTATGGGGAGACGGTTTTTTCGTGGAGGTGCTAGCTACGCGCTGCAGGGGTGACTTGATCATCAGGGGGAATGACGGTACTGAGGTGTATGTGGACGGCAAGTGGGCGGGACGGATCAAGAAAGGGAAACTGGTGGTAGCGGGCCTGGATGCGGCGGAACACAAAGTTGAAGCGAAAAGGGAAGGGCGCCATGACTACAGTCAGGAGATAAAGATCCGGACAGGTGTTAATGAGATGAGGCTCCCTGGTGTAGCGACGGGCGATCTGCTGGTCAAGGCTCCCGAGGATATGTGTGTTTTTGTTGATGGAGTAAGCAGGGGGAAAATCAGGGGCGGCAAGCTTGAGTTGCGCGACCTGGTTGTGGGGGATTACGAGGTGATTTTGGCGGAGGACGGCGTCGCTCGCGATGTTAAGTTGAGATATAGCATCGAGATAAAGCCGAATGAGAGAGCGATGGTAGATGCGGCGGCGCGTGATCCTGACTCCAGGCGCACCAGCGCACTCGCGCAGGGGAAAGGGATACTGTCCGGCACGGTGAGGCATTACCGCCCCGGTACGAATATTACAGAAGCTTATGTTGACGCTCGAGTAGAGCTGTATTATGACGGCAAGAAAACAGAGAGGACAATAGCGGACAAAGCCGGGGTCTTTCGCTTCGTTCGTTTGGCCACCGGGTCTTACGATCTTAAAGTATATGTTCCCACGGCTTATCCTAACGAGGAGGCGCAGGGCATAAAGGTAGTGGACGGGCGGGAGACGTCCCGGGTCAGAGTGCTCATAGAACAGGAGTTTATCCCGGGGGAGCTTAATCTGTTCTTTCATGAGGGGACGGACGAGAGGACGGCGCGGAAAATCATCGGCAAACACGGATTGGTCTTTGAAAAAAAAGATATTGAGCGGAACTGTTACCTGGTTAGTATGTCCAAGGAGAGATACATCCCAGAGGTGGTGAAACAGATGGAACGGGAACAGGTGATAAAAGAGGCCATTCCCAATTACTACGTGTTTTATAAGAAGTAGGAGCGCGATTCACTGCGTTACTTGTTGAGGATGGCTGACAGTTGGCGCAGATCGCAGATAAGCCAGTCAGGATAGATGGCGGCTAGTTTATCGTGGGACGTGAAGCCGTAGCTGACGGCGCAGACGAGCACCCCCGCTGCACGGGCGGTACTGACGTCGATTATTGAATCACCCACCATCAGTGTTTCGTTTTTTTCCACACCGTGTTTTTTGATCACTTCCAGTAAGGTAAAGGGATCTGGTTTTTTAACCGGAAAACTGTCTCCCCCGTAGACTTCTTGAAAGAAGCTGTTTACCCCGAGATGTTCTAAGATAGGTATAGAGTAATGGCGGGGCTTGTTGGTAAGGACGGCCAGCTGTTGTCCTTGGATACTCTTTAGGGTTTCAATGACACCTGGGTAGAGTGTTGTATTATCAACCAAGTGCTCTTTGTAGTAGGAGTTGAAAGATTCTATAGAGTTTTCGAGTTGTTGCGCGGTTCCTCCGGTGGCGTCCAAAACACGCGTCATAAGTTTTTGCAGGCCGTCACCGACAAATTCGCCGATCTTGTCTGTAGATAGTTCTTGCCTGCCCAAGCCGCGCAGGGAATGGTTTACTGCGTTGGCCAGGTCGGTACGTGTGTCGGCAATTGTGCCGTCTAGATCAAATACGAGAAGTTTGTAGGCCATAGATGTTGTTCCTGGATAACTCAGTTATGGTCCGATTATAGTTGTTTGTGGGGGATGAGTCAAGCGTGAGGAAAAGCGTGAGGAAAAGCGGGCGCGCGAAGTTGCAGGTTGCAAGATTACGAAGTGATGTGGTAAATTGGTCGCATGGAATATAAAGGTAAATACAAAGCGTTTGATTTCGGGCGGATAAAGACTTACCCACTGGCGGCGCGGGTAAGTAAAATAACCAACAAGGACCTTGTCTACCCGGACAAGGTCACCGCCAGTGATGTAGGGGTGTCTCGCGAGACGCCCGCGCTGGCTGTTGCTGATGCCATCAAAGCCGCGCGTGAAAAGGATCAACCGGTTATATTATTTACCGGCGCCCATATTATTAAGAACGGTTTCGGGCCGTTGTTGGTTGACTTGATGGACAGGGGGATCGTAACCCTGCTGGGCATGAACATGGCGGGAATGATCCACGACCTGGAATTGGCTTTGGTAGGAAAGACCAGCGAGGATGTGCCTGCCGCCCTGCCGAAAGGGGAATTTGGCTTTGCGGCGGAGACCGGTGAGCTGATCAACAAGGCCTTTGTCGACGGAGAAAAACGGCGAACCGGCGCCGGGGAGGCGATAGGGTCTGTTATCTCGAGTGGAGATTTCCCGTATAAAGAGACAAGCGTTCTTTGCGCCGGATATGAGCATAATATCCCGGTGACGCTGCACGCGGGAATCGGTACGGATGTTATTGACCAACAGCCATCGTTTGATCCCGCGGCCAAAGGGGGATGCTCGGGCCGGGACTTCGCGGTGTTTTGCGCCGAAGTGGAGCGGATGAAAGCAGGCGGCGTATTCTTGAATATCGGCTCGGCGGTCACCGGGCCGGAGGTATTACTCAAGGCCTGTTCGATGGCCGCTAATGTTGGCAATCCGCCTAAGGGGATAATTACCGCTGTCTTTGATTTCCAAGCCGCTGATCCTGGGGATGTCAATGATCAGCGCAAGGCTGGCTATTACCGGCGTGATCTAAAGAGCGTCGTGGTGCGTATCCCGGAGGCTTTTGGCGGCAAGGGATATTATGTGCAGGGGGACCACCTTGATACCGTGCCTACTTTATATAAACTGTTGATACAACAATAGGTTTTGACTTCCAATCCCTGACCACAGATCACTGATCCCGGTTGATCCCATATTCTTCAAGGTAGGAAGCGATCTTTTCTTTCAATTTATCATCCATATATACTGTGCCATTAACTTCTCGATTATACAGGTGTTCAATAATTTCGCGTACGGTAACGATGGAATAAACCGGGATGCCGCTTTTTTCTGTGAATACACTGATGGCGTCCTCGCCGTCAACTCCTGTTTCCATGCGGTCTACGCAGATCAAAAGCCCCACTACCTTTGCTTCCGGCGCGAGAGACTTTAGTAATTCCAGCATCTCATATTTGGTACCGCCGGTGGTGAAGACATCGTCGACGATGACGATCTTGTCCGCGTCTTGGATGTTATGGCCGACCAGCACACCCTTGTTGCCGTGAGTTTTGGCTTCCTTGCGGTTAAAGGAAAAGGCTTTCTTGATGCCATGTCCCCGCCAGAGCGCTCCCGCCGCTTCGCTGGCCAGGGTGATGCCTTTGTAAGCCGGGCCGAAGATGACCTTGTATTCATCCTCTTTCAGAGTGGCAGTTATGGCTCCGGCATAGGCTTCGCCTAATTTGCTTAGCGACTCGCCATCGTTAAAGCGGCCGGAGTTGATGAAATAGGGGGAAAGGCGGCCGCTCTTTAGTTCTTTTTCTCCTTCCAATGCGCCGGATCGTGCCAGGAACTCGATGAACTGCTGTTTGTATTCTTTCATTGTTTACCTCTTTGAATTGTGGTTTGTAGGGGCGGGTTTCGTGTCCGCCATAGCTGACGCTGCCAACCGTAAAAGTAATATTTGCGGAAGCGCTATCGACGGTGGAAAAACCGCGCCCAAGGGTTAATGAAAATTATAGGGGAGAGTAAACGGCATGTAAAGCAATTCCGCTCCTGATCATGTTTGAATGCCTATCCAATCCACCGACTTTAGTCGGTGGTGGGGTATGGGGGCGAAGGCCCCACACCAATTATTGTCCACCAACGAAGTTGGTGGTAGTATGTAGGGTATGAAAGGGAAAT